>MHMS01000001.1 GCA_001821615.1 Candidatus Niyogibacteria bacterium RIFCSPLOWO2_12_FULL_41_13
CCTATGATTTTTTAACAAAAGAATTGAATATTCCCGTTTCATACGCTTCAATTTTCAAAGGCGAAAACGATATTCCGCGAGATAACGAATCGTTTAAAATTCTTCGGGATTTGGGCGTCAAAAACATCCGGGAATTTTGCAAAAAAGAAAACTTTTGGGGGCCCACCGGAACAAAAGGCCCTTGCGGCCCGACGGTTGAATACTACGCCGATAATACGGAACTTTGGAATCTTGTTTTTAACGAGTATTTTTGTTCAACGGAAGAAAACGACATTAAAAAAATGCCAAATCCGGGCGTAGACACCGGAATGGGCTTTGAACGGCTAATGATGATTTTTGAAAACAAAACAAATGTTTACGAAACCACTCTTTTTGCTCCCTTAATGAAAATTATTGAGCAGGAATCCCAAAAATTTAATTTAAAATTCGCGCGAATTTTAGCCGACCATATCAAAGGAATCGTTTTTATCTCATCCGAAGGAATCTTGCCCTCAAACATAGAACGGGGCTATGTCCTGCGCCGGCTGATTCGGAGGATTTTAAGATACGGCCGGCTCCTGGAATTTCCTGAAAAAAACTTTAAAAAATTAGCCAAAGCGACTATTAACATTTATCAGGAAGTTTATCCGGAACTTTTGCGAAATGAAGCAAAGATTTACAAAATCATTGAAGAAGAAACAGAAGCTTTTGGCGCCTCGCTTACAAAAGGGCTTAAGGAATTTGAAAAAATAGCCGCAAAAGGCGCGCTCGCCGCCAAAGAAGCGTTTTTTCTTTATGAAACATTTGGTTTCCCTTTTGAACTTACGAAAGAACTCGCTTTGGAACGCGGAATCAAATTGGACGAAAACGAATTTCAAAAAGAATTCGCTTCTCACCAGGAAATTTCAAGACTCGGCGCGGAAAAAAAATTCGGAGGGCACGGTCTCGAAAATTCCAAATTTCAAATTCCAAAATCCAAAATCATAAAACTCCATACGGCGACGCATCTTTTACAGGCGGCATTAAGGGAAATTTTTGGGACGGAAGTGAAACAAATGGGCTCCGACATAAACGAAGAGCGGACAAGATTTGATTTTTCTTTTGACGGAAAACCGACCGAAGAAAAACTTAAAAAAATTGAAGAGCGCGTCAACGAAATAATCGCCAAAGATTTGCCGGTGATTAAAAAAGAAATGAGCTATAAAGAAGCGCTCAAACAAGGGGCTTTGGCGTTTTTCAAAGAAAAATATCCGGAAACGGTGACGGTATATCAGGTTGACGGATTTTCAAAAGAAATCTGCGCCGGGCCTCATGTTCAAAAAACCGGCGAAATAGGAAGTTTCAAAATTCTTAAAGAAGAAGGAATCGGCAAAGGAATAAGAAGAATAAAAGGAACGATAATCTATCATTAAAAAAATAAGAGCAAGTGATATAATAAAACAATGACGGAACTTGAAAAATTGGAAAAACGGCTCTATAAGCCGAACGAAAAGTTCAAAGGCAGGGAAAAACCGCCTGAACTGACGCCATCCAAAGAAAAAGCGAAATCTCATTGGAAAGAAGAGGAATCCCAAAAAGAGCCGGGAAAAGAAACTTCCCCCACCTTTCCCATTTTTCGCTTTCTTATTATTTTGCTGGTCGGTTTAATTTTAACTTTAGCCGGATTATTCTGGTATCTTTTCGTCAAAGGGCCGAGTTTTTCGCCGAAAAACATCGTTTTTGAATTAAACTCGCCGGAAAAAGCAAAAGTCGGAGAACTCGCGAAATTTGAAATAAAATTGTCAAATAAAAATGAAATTCCTCTCGCTTCAACCGACATTGTTTTTGAATATCCCGAAAACGCGAAACCAATAAAAGAAGAAACCAAAAAAACATTAAGAGAAAGAAGAAAAATAGGCAGGATGGAGCCGAATGAAGAAATTAAAGAAATTTTTGAGGCTTATGTTTTCGGCGAATCAGGCAAAGAATACGAATTTAAAGCCGGGATTGAATTCCGCTTTGAGGGCTCAAACATCATTTCCGAAAAAGAAATTTCCGGAAAAATAAAAATTTCCGGCTCTCCAATCGGCATCAATATTGAAGGGCCGGAAGAAATAAACTCGGGCCAGGCGATAAAATTGCAAATCAATTATTTGTCCTCCGAAACGGCTTTGTTTAAAAATCTGATTTTGGAAGCCGAATATCCGCCGGAATTTGAATTTAAAAAAGCCGAGCCTTCTCCCGTTCTCCAAAATAAAAGATGGGCAATCGGCGACCTTGGAGGCGACAAAAGAAACGTTGTCATTGAAGGAATTCTCAAGGGAAACAATTTGGAAGAAAAATATTTTAAAATCAGGGTTGGAGAAATGGTTCGGGGCGAATTCAATGTTTACGGAGAAAGCGTTAAAAAAATTTCAATCAAACAGGAATTTCTTGAAGCGGTTATCACAACCGACGCCAAAGACCAAATCGCCCTGCCGGGCCAGACTGTCAGAGGAGAAATAAAATATAAAAACAATCTGGCGAGCGGCGTTGAAAATGTAAAAATAGAATTGGAAATTTTTGGCAAAGCCCTTGACGAAAGAAGTGTTGCCGCCTCTCAAGGATATTATCTCGGGAACGAGAGAAAAATCGTCTGGCAGGAAGGAAGCTTCCGGGATTTAAAATATCTTGAGTCGGGAGAAGAAGGCCAAGTTGGTTTTCAATTCAAATTGCTTGAAAAATTGCCGGTCAAATCGTCGGCGGATAAAAATTTCATTGTTGATTTAAAAGCGAAAATAGAAACAGCGAGCCCTCCGCCCGACTACCAAGAAATAAACCTTGCCTCTGAATCAAGCCTTGCGATCAAGGTGGCGAGCGCTCTTGTTTTTTCGCGCCAAGGATTTTATTATTATAAAGATTTTCCGCCGAGCGGTCCTATTCCGCCGCGAGTCGGCAAAAAAACGATTTATACCGTTATTTTTTCCCTGGCAAACGACTCAAACGACATTTCCGGTTTGGAAATCAGAAGTTTTCTTCCGAATTATATGATTTGGGAAAATAAAATTTTATCCGGCGAAAAAGGACTTGAATATAACGATAAAAATAGGGAGATTATTTGGAAAATACCGCGACTGGAAGCCGGGGAGGGAGTCCAAACGGCTTTCCAAATCGGACTCGCGCCCTCTCTGTCCCAAATAAACGCCAGTCCCGTTATTTTGGGAGAGACTTTTTTAAGAGGACAAAATGAGTTCACTCAACAAATAATTGAAGAAAAAAAAGCGGCGATGACGACGGAATTAAGAGACGACCCGAAGTTAACTTTCAACGACTGGCGGGTGAAAGAATAATATATGACAACATTAGATAAAATCGCGAATTTAGCCAAAAGAAGAGGTTTTATTTTTCAGGATTCGGAAATTTACGGCGGTATGAGCGGCTTTTGGGATTACGGCCCCTTAGGTCTCGCTTTGAAAAACAACATAAAAAAATCCTGGTGGAAGCGGTTCGTGGATTCAAGAAGCGACATTTATCCCGTTGAAACAACAACGATAATGAACCCGAAAATCTGGATTGCGTCCGGACACACTAAGGAATTTTCCGACCTTTTGGTTGAGTGCAAAAAATGCCATAAAAGATTTCGCGCCGACCATCTCAAAAATCAAAGATGTCCCGAATGTCTCGCAGAAACCACCGAAGCAAGGCGTTTTAACACGATGTTTAAAACCTTTGTCGGACCGGTTGAAAACGAAACATCGCTTGCCTACCTTAGACCGGAAAACGCCCAGGGAATTTTCGTTAATTTTAAAAACATTATTGATTCTTACCACCCTAAATTTCCATTCGGCATCGCTCAAGCGGGCAAGGTGTTCAGAAACGAAATCAACCCGAGTAATTTTATTTTCAGGGCGCGCGAATACGAATTAATGGAATTTGAATATTTTATTGAAGAATCGGAATGGGAAAAATGGTTTGAATATTGGCTCAAACAAACTCATTCCTGGCTTGAATCAATCGGCCTTGAAAAATCAAAAATCAAAGATGCCGAAATACCTGAAAAAGAAAGAGCCCACTATTCAAAAAGAACCGTTGATATCCACTACGAATTTCCCTTTGGTTTTGACGAACTTTGCGCCGTTGCTTATCGCGGCAATTATGATTTAAAAAACCATTCGGAAAAAAGCAAGGCGGACCTTTCTTATTTTGACGAAAAATCAAAAAAAAGATTCATTCCCCATGTCATTGAGCCGACTTTTGGAGCCGACCGGCTCGCAATGGCTATTCTTTCCCAATCCTATCAAGAAGACGAAATCAACGGAGAGAAAAGAATTTTTTTAAAACTCCCGCCGTTTCTCTCGCCGATTAAAATCGCGGTCTTCCCTCTTCTCGCCAACAAAGAAAATCTGGTCAAAAAAGCGCAAAGCGTTTACGAATCGTTAAGAATATTTTTTCCAATGATGTTTGACGACGCCGGAAACATCGGTAAAAGATACAGAAGACAGGATGAAATCGGCACTCCTTGGTGCATCACCATTGATTTTCAAACGTTGGAAGACGAAACCGTCACCGTCCGCGACCGCGACACTTTGAAACAGGAAAGAATAAAAATTCAAGAACTAAAAAAATATTTTGAGAACCTATTGGGAATTTGATTTTTTCAGTTCCTCAAATTTCTTCACAAGTTCGTTTTTTGTCGCCCCGCCCATAGAAAACAATTCATCATTAATAATGACGCCGGGGCTTGAAAGAATTCCGTATTTCAAAACCAGTTCTCTTCCTTCGGGCGTTGTTACCTCCGTTTCTTTAACATCTAATTCCGGAAAATCGGGACTGATTTCTTTAAGAATCTCTTTGACTTCGGCGCAATTGTGGCAACCCTTGCTTGCGACCAAAATAACATTAATTTTCCGAGATGTTTTTTCTTCCATTTCTTTTTTTTAATATTTTCCAGACAAGAAAACCGCTCGCCGCCAAAATCACGATTCCTCCGAAGAAATAAAATCCGACATCGGTTGTTTGATTTTGAACTGGACTTTGAACGGGATGTTCTTCAACCGGTTCGCCGATATGAGCTAAAAACTTCATAATATTTTCGCTTTATACCCCAAATCCTCTATGGATTTGATTATATCTTCAACTTTAACCTTGGTTTCGTCAAATTCCGTTTCTCCTTCCTTGCTTTTGTAATCAACCCAGGAATTTTTTACGCCCTCGGTGTTGTCAAGAATCATTTTAATGCCGGCCGCGCACGACCCGCAATGCATTCCTTCAATTGATAATTTAATTTTGGTCATAATATCGTCTTATTGAATCATAACCCTTTAAAAATTTCCGGATGGTCCTCTCCTTCAGCGATGATTTCACCGAGCGCGCCTTTGTCAATCGCGCGCGACAAACTGTGGTCAACCAAAAGATATTTGCCCGGAGATTCAAGCTTGAATTCAATCATCGCGGCTCCTCCAGGCGGCACGATTGTTGTCTGCACATTTCGATGCGGCGAAGAAATAATATCGCCCTCGGGATAAAGCTTGTCCAGAATGCCTCCTATAATATGGAAGTTTGAAGCGATGTGGGAGCCAACGCCGAAAAATAAACGGATTGTCTCGCCGACCTTTACGCGAAGCGCCTCTCCTCCCGTAAGCGAACCGACTTTTCCGTTAAACACGAAATACTCCGGCTCTTCGCTCTGAAGCTTGTCCAAACTAAATTCCTGATGTCTTTTTTCGCCAAATCTGCCTTTGGTGTAAAATTCACCCTGCATTACATAAAATTCTTTGTCAACTTTTGAAAGGCCGTTTTTCGGTTCAACTAAAATCAACCCGTACATTCCGTTGGCGACATGAGTTGGAATATGAGGACTCGCGCAATGGTAAACATAGATTCCGGGCCGCGTTGCTTTAAACTCAAACCTTTTTGTCTCGCCCGGCGCCACTTGCGTTAAAACCGCTCCTCCTCCGGGTCCCTCAACCGCGTGAAGGTCAATTGAATGTTTGGCGTGGCCGGCCGCTCCATGGCTTCCTTCCGCCTCGTCGCTATGCGCTTCCGTATGGCCATGACTTCCCGCCTCCTCGGGATGAGTTAATTGAATCTCCACCGTATCCCCTTCTTTGACGCGGATAAAAGGGCCGGGAACGGCGCTGTTATATGTCCAATAAGTGTAAGTTGTCCCCGGCGCCAACTCGGCAACAACTTCTTTTGCCTCAAGATTTACGACGATTCTTTGATTTTCTTTGCGGGTAATCGGCGGCGCGATGTCGTTTGCTTTGCGGCTGATGTCATTAACATCAACTGGTTTTACGGGCCTTGAAATTAGCGCCGAACCTCTGACATCCTGCGCGCTTTCTTCTTGTTTTGACCAGCGCGCGATAAACTGGTCCGGGAGCAGATAGCCAAAAACAGCAATCAGCAAAATTGAAAAAATTATTATAAACCAAAACATAAGATTAAAATATTGTTTTTTAGCGGCCTCTCTGTTTTTCAACCAATACCAATACATCGGAAATATCCAGAGAAAAAGCATAAAAGGCGTTCCCCATTCAAGCGGCTGACCGAATAATCCTTTGCCGCTCGGAATTTCATGAACGTGGCCCAATCCTGAAACTTTGCCGGCAAGAATATGAGTGATTAAATTCTCTTGGGTTATAAATTCCAGAGCGCTATGCATTCCCGAATATACCCACCAATCGTGGGTAAAAAGCCCCAAAGTCAGCAAAAATCCGCCGATAAAAACCGTTGACCAGCCGACTAATTTTAACACGGCGCCTTGGCGACTGACCAGAAATTTTGTCGCGTTAAATCCCAAAACCGCCAAAAAAGCCAAAATCAAAAGCGGCGTTATCCGGCCAAGCGCCTGAACCATCATAATAATAAAACCCTGAAACGGGCTCCCAAGCGCGATTATCTGAGGAATGATTATCGCGTTAAAAAGAGGATTGGGACAGCCAACGCCGACATTTCCCAAAAACAAACCCAATAAACCGGCTCTTAAAAAATCTTTTTGATTTTGAATAAACCTCGGAACCGCAACATCAAAAGTCGGCATCCGAAACCTTGTAAGCCCGAGTTCTCCCAAAGCAAAAAATACGGCAAAGGCGCCGGCTAAAACATAAAGAATGTTTTTGGCGGTTTCTACGCGGCTGATGCCAAGAGCTTGGCCGAACAAACCGATTAAAATTCCGTAGATGCTCAAGGTTATCAAAACACCGATGCCGAAAGATAAAGCCATTCCGATTCCTTTTGCGTACGATTTCCCCATCGCGAGCGGAACAATGACAAAAGCAAGAGGCAAAGTGCAGGGAAGAAAAATCATCGTAAGTCCAACCGCGTAATCAAACGCAAGAAACGGCGAGTTGCCGATAGCATCCGCGCTTAATGAAAAAATCCAGCGAAGGCCGGCGATAAAAACTACGGTCAGCAAAACAATGACAAAACCGAGCAAAAAACCGCGTCTTGGTTTATTTTGCGAATCCCCCGAAGATGAAATATTGTCCATTGTTTATTTTAAATTATAGTCGGTTCTTTATAATGTTTCAACAACAAAGAATTTAAAACGACCGAAATTGAACTGAAAGCCATGGCAAAACCGGCGATTTCCGGCCGCAGGGCGCTTTGAGAAAAATTAACAAAAATAGAGCCGAGCAAACTTCCTATTTCGGGGATATTGTTTAGCATTCCGGCAAAATTAAGCACCCAACCGGCCGGCTCGCCAAAGCTCTGGGTAAACACGAGGTGCAATCCGGCCGCGATTGGTATCGCGACAATATTATAAATAAAAGCCCAGAAAAAATTCTGCCAAATTTTGTGAATCGTCCGGCGGGAAAGGTCAATGGCGGTAACCACGTCTCTTAAATCGTCTTTTATCAAAATGATTTCGCCCGTCTCAATGGCGACATCGGTGCCGGAACCAACGGCGATTCCCAAATCCGATTTCGCAAGCGCGGGCGCGTCGTTGATTCCGTCTCCTACCATTGCCACCACTCTGCCTTGTTTTTGCAAACTCTCAATCAGTTTTTCTTTGTCCTGGGGTAAAATGTTCGCGTAAAATTTATCTATGCCCAATTGTTTTGAAATCGCCTCGGCTGTATGCTCGTTATCGCCGGTTATCATCACGATTTCTTTGTTGCGTTCTTTCAGCGCCTTAATTGCCGAAAAGGCGTGTTCTTTCAAGGTGTCGGCCAAAGCCAGAACCCCTAAAATTTTCTTTTCATAAACGACAAAAACAACCGTTTTCGCCTCTTTTTGGAGCGTTTTAAATTCATCCTCAATTCCCGCGATTTCAACGCCTTCGCTTTTTAGAAACATTTTGTTTCCCACTAAAATTTCTTTGCCCTCATAATTTGCCCGCACTCCCATTCCCGAAATCGCTTTAAAATCCTTTGGTTCGGGAATTTCCATTTTTTCCTCTTTCGCTTTCCTTACGATAGCTTGCGCAAGGGGGTGTTCCGAGCCTCTTTCCGCTATTGCCGCCAGTTTTAAAATATAATTTTTATCAATTTTAAATTTTACATTGTCGTTTTGAATTATATCGGTTACAGCCGGCTCTCCCTTTGTTAAAGTGCCGGTTTTGTCAAAAGCTATCGTGTTAATTTTATACGCTTGTTCAAGGGCTTTTCCGCCTTTTATCAAAATCCCGAAATAAGCGCCTTTTGCCGTGCCGACCATTGTGGCAATCGGGGTGGCGAGCCCAAGGGCGCAAGGACAAGAAATAATCAAGGTGGCAACCATAAACAAAAGAGCGGGGGTCAAAGGAATGCCGTAGACAAAATACCAAAAATTAAAAGAGATTAAAGCCAAAACAATGACTCCCGGAACGAATTTTTCCGAAACATAATCGGCAACGCGCTGTAAAGGCGCTTTTGTCGCTTGGGCTTCGCTTACCATCCTGACGATTTGAAAAAGCAAAGTTTCCTCTCCGACTTTTTTCGCTTTGCATTTCAACAGACCGTAAGTGTTTATGGTTGAACCGATTACTTCTTCTCCCGGCTTTTTGCCAACGGGCATTGATTCTCCCGTCACTATTTTCTCATCAATTGACGAAACGCCGTCAATCACCAATCCGTCCGTTGGCACCTGTGCTCCGGGCTTCACCAAAAAAATATCGCCGACTTTTAATTCGCCGATGTTTATTTCAATTTCTTGTCCATCCTTTATCACGATTGCTTTTTTAGGCGCCAATTTCAAAAGACTTGAAATCGCTTCGCTTACCTTGCTTCTTGAGACCGCCTCTAAATACCGCCCCAAAATTAAAAAACTCATCAACGCGGCCGAGGACTCCCAAAAAGGATGGTCAAGCCCTATCCATAGGGTTTGAAGATTCCCGTAAGTGGTTGAAAACAGAAATCCGAACAAACTATAAAAAAAAGCCGTGCTTGTGCCAAGAACCACCAAAGTGTCCATTGAGGTTGACCCAACCCTGAAAGCCGCCCAAGCGCTTCTGTAAAAAATTGAACCAACCCAGAATTGAATTGGCATCGTCATCAACATATAAATCCAGTTCAAGTCCAGAAAATAATTGCCGATAATCAAAGCGTGAACATGTTTTAGGTTTAACATATGAACGGACATATAATAAGCAATGATTGGACTTGCCAAAATAAAACTTATAATAACCCTTTTTTTCAGCCCCCTAATTCTTTCTTCGCGCTTTTTTTTTATTTCTTCTTCGCTCTTTTCTTTGGAAATCAAATTGTAGCCGAGGTTAGCCACGATTTCTTTAATTTTCTCAATTGAGATGATTTCCGGGTTAAAATCAACGGCTAACATCTCCGAACCGAAATTCGCGTTTGACGCCTTAATTCCCTTTTGCTTGTCTAGAATTTTGTTTATCAAAACGGCGCAGGAAGCGCAGTGCATTCCTTCAATATGAAATGTAATCTTTTTAGATTTTTCTTCAATCATACTTCAATCAACAATCAAAAAACCGACCTGGTCGTAATGCCCCTCGCCGCAAGGAACAGAACAATAAAAATTAAATTTGCCCTTGTTTGAC
>MHMS01000002.1:0-1085 GCA_001821615.1 Candidatus Niyogibacteria bacterium RIFCSPLOWO2_12_FULL_41_13
AGCCGCTTTGGGACTGAAGCTCGGGCACATTACGGAAGAAATAGCCGCGCTCATAACAGCGGTCGGAATCGTCACCATCACGACCTCAACTTATATGATTATTTACGCCGATTCTATTTTCAAGCGCGTTTCACCGTTGCTCTCAATTTTTGAACGCAAAGAAACAAAAAAAGAATCGTTGTTTTCAGATAAAGAACTTGAAAAACCCATCATTATGATAGGATACGGAAGAACTGGAGAAAGCATCGCGTCAAATCTTGATAAAAAAAATCTCTTGGTGCTTGACTCCGACCCGGAAGTCATCAATCAGCTTAAAGAAGAAAAGATTGATTATGTTTTCGGCGACATGAGGGATTCGGAAATTTTTGATAAAATGAATTTGGAAAAGACGAATGTCGTTATTTCAACATCGCCGGATTTTGAAGATAATTTAGCGCTCCTTCGCGATTTAAAGACGCTTGAAAAAAAACCGAAAACCATCCTCCGCGCCGAAACCGAACAAGAAGCCAGGCTTCTTTACGCGGACGGCGCCAACTATGTTTTGCTTCCGAATTTCACTGCTGGACAGTATCTGGGAAAAAACATCGCCGTTGACCCGAAAATGAAAATCCTTGAACAGTTGCGGAAAAAAGACTTATTTTTAATTAAGAGGTTGAAATCCAAAAAGGATAGTAATAAAATAAAATAAGATGGCAAAAATTTCAATTTTCATTCTTCGTTTGGCAATGGGCTGGCTGTTTCTATACGCCGGCATTATAAAGGTGTTAAACCCGGAATGGACGGCCGAGGGCTATCTAAAAGGCGCGAAAACTTTTCCGGCTTTATTTCAGTGGTTTGCTTCTTCCCAGAATATCGGCTGGGTTAATTTTTTGAATGAATGGGGATTGACGGCGATAGGCGCCGCTCTTATTTTGGGCATTTTTGTAAAATGGGCTTCGTTTTCCGGAATTATTTTAATGCTTCTTTATTATTTTCCGATTTTAAAATTTCCCTACGCCGGAACGAATTCTTTTATCATAGACGACCACATAATTTTTATTTTGGTTTTTATTCTCTTTATCGCCGCCAAAGCCGGTCGATATTGG
>MHMS01000002.1:1101-34889 GCA_001821615.1 Candidatus Niyogibacteria bacterium RIFCSPLOWO2_12_FULL_41_13
TAGCAAAATCATAATATGAACAAAAAATTTTTAATTGCGGCGTTTATTTTAGTTGTCGCGGCGCTCGCTATGACGGCGTATTTTATCCTGCGATCAAAGCCCAAAATTCCGCCAAAGCCGGTTGAAAAAGCAAAGCCGATAATTGAAATCAATCCAATTTCAAACCCGCTTGAAAAAAAACCGGAATTAAATCCGATTGAAAAAATAAATCCTTTCAAAGATATTTACAAAAACCCTTTTGAATAATACAAATAAAACAATAATTTATTTTTTTATCGTCCTGATGGCAACTTTTTTGGCTTTGGGGATTGTCTTAGCTTCTTCAAAAGAAGATATTGTTTTTCCCGTTGTTGAACTTGGCGGATGCGAAAATAAAGAGCAATGCAAGATGTATTGCGACAATCCCGATAACATCAAGCAATGCGTCGGTTTTGCCGAAAAACATAATTTACTGGGCAAAGACGAAATTGAAAAAGCGAAAAGATTCATGGAAGCCGGAAATAAGGGACCGGGCGAATGCAATTCGCAAAAATCCTGCGAAGAATATTGCAATAATATAAATAACATGGACGAATGTCTGGCGTTTGCCGAAACGCACGGAATGATGGATGATGAAGAACTTGAAGAAGCGAAAAAAGTCCAGTCGGCGCTGAAAAGGGGAGCAAAACTTCCGGGAGGATGCGAAAACAAAAATGAATGCGAACAATACTGCGAGAACTCCGAGCATATGGAAGAATGCATCGCTTTTGCGGAAACAGCGGGATTCATTCCGCCGGACGAACTTGAAGACGCCAAAAAAGCGCTCTCGGCGATAAAAAGGGGGATTAAACCGCCGCCTTGCCGGGGCAAAAAAGAATGCGATAATTATTGCGGAGAACCGCAGAATTTTGAATCTTGCCTTGTTTTTGCCGAGGCGGCCGGCTTTATCAGCGAAGAAGAAGCGGAAATGGCGCGAAAAACCGGCGGCAGGGGCCCTGGCGACTGTCGGGGCAAAGACGAGTGCGATGAATATTGCCAAAGACCGGAAAATGTAAAAGAGTGCGTTGATTTTGTGGAAACCGCACAAACCAGCGGACCGGGCGGCTGTAAATCCAAAAAAGAATGCGAAGAATTTTGTCAAAAACCGGAAAATACGGAAACCTGCCTGGATTTTGCCGCGAAATCCGGAATGATGAGTCCGGAAGAAAGCGAAAAAATTAAAAATATGATGAGACAAGCTCAACCAATTAAAAGACCTGACCGAGAACGAGAACATGACCGACAAGGAGAATTTAAACAAATGACACCGCCCGAATTTGAATCCGAATTTAAACTTGAAAGAGAAAAAATATTTGAATCTGAAAAAGAAAAAATAATGGAGCAGATTCCGCCCGAATTTCGTGAAATAATTCCGCGAGAAATGCCCGACAAAATGCCGCCGCCCCCGTCTTCCGAACCAATGCCGCAAATTCTGCCTTTTAAAAAATCCATTGACAACGCCAAAGCCCTTATTTTGGAAATTTTGCGTTAATTCGCTATTATATCCCAATAATAATGAATAAAATCGTTTATTGGCTATTGATTACCGGCCTTGCCATCGCTGGCGTTGTTATCGGCGTAAAAAGCTTAAACAACAGCAGGCCGCAGAATAATTCAAGTTATTCTCAAGCGGCGGCTATTTCTCCCAACGATTGGATAAAAGGAAAAAAAGAAGCGAAAAACACATTAATTGAATACAGCGATTTCCAATGTCCGGCTTGCGGACTTTATTATCCGCTTTTAAAACAATTAAGCCGGGAGTTTGGCGAAAATATGATGTTTGTTTACAGGCATTTTCCTTTACAACAGCACAAAAACGCAAAACCCGCGGCTTACGCGAGCGAGGCGGCCGGAAAACAGGACAAATTCTGGGAAATGCACGATTTAATTTTTGAAAATCAGGACGAGTGGTCGGCAAAAAGCGACGACAAGGCAAAAGAAATTTTCATAAAATACGCAGGCTCTCTCAATCTTAATATTGAAAAATTCAAAAACGATTTAAACTTGGAAGAAATAAATAAAAAAGTGGAAAGCGATTTCCAAAGCGGGCTCAAGCTCAAAGTTAACGCCACGCCAACATTCTTTTTAAACGGCGAAAAACTCCAAAATCCGCGAAGTTATGATGAACTTAAAAACATTATCCAGCAAACAATCCAAACAGCTTCTTGATTGGCTGATTGCCGCTTTCCTTGGCTTTGGATTTACCGGCTTGATTGACTCCGCGTACCTTACCGCAAAATATTATTCCGGCTCTCCTCTTGAATGCCAGATTTTAATCGGATGCGATATTGTCGCCACAAGCCAATACGCGGAAATATTTCATGCGCCGGTCGCTCTCTTGGGAGTGATTTATTATTTATTGATTGTTTCGCTTATCGCCCTCTATGTCAAAACAAAAAAAGAGAATGTTTTAATCGGCGTTTCTTTTTTAACAATTTTCGGCTTCTTGGCTTCCCTCTGGTTTTTGTATCTCCAATTGTTCGTCATTAAAGCGCTTTGTTTTTATTGCATCGTCTCGGCCGCCGCTTCAACGGCTTTATTCATTTCAGGAATTATTTTTATCAGAAAATTTAACGCGCGATAATCGCAAAATAATGATAATATACCGATTATGAACCCCGAATCAATGCTAAAAGGCCGGATGGCCGAGACATTGTTTGAGGAACTAATGCGCCAATCTGGCAATATCGTGTACAGATTCGGCTATGAGGCGATAGCGCAGAATTTAACCCAATTGGAAGAAAAATTTGACCGCTACAGCGAAGTGGGGGAACGAATCCGCGCTATCCCTGATTTTATTGTAATCGATCAAAAGGGTAAACCCGACTTTGTGGAGGTAAAATTTCGCTGGAAGCCGGAATTACACAGAGATGATTTCGAGAAACTTAAAAAGATTGATAAGTTGTGGAGCCCAAAGTTAATATTTGTTAATTGTTGGAAACAACCATATTTTCGCATATCCGAACCTCCTTATATTGATAAAGGAAAATTGCGTTTAAAACCGCTTCTTGCGGAAAATAATTGGAGAATCAACAGGGAAATTTACGATGAATACGAAAGATTGGTTTATAAGTATCTCACGCCTACATTAATTCCGTCTAAACGATAATTAAATTATAACTTTTTTAAGTTCATACTATCTCTAATTCGTGCGAATAGTAGAATAAATAATAATTTTGTTATACAATAAATAAAATATAATTATTATAAATTATAATGAACAAATATATGAAAAAAATGGAGAGAATTTTAAAAGCATTGGCTAACCAACGGCGGTTGGCGATTCTAAAATACTTAAAAGAAAACAAAGAATCTCCGGTGGCGGAAATCGCGGAAGAAATTGATTTATCGTTTAAGGCCACTTCAAAACATCTTGGCGTTTTATCGGCGGCAGACATTGTTGAAAAAGAACAGCGAAGTTTACAAATGTTTTATCGTTTATCCGATAATCAACAACTGCCGGCAAAATATATTATCTCCCTTCTTTAATTTATATCTCTAATTCGTACGAATGGTAGAATAATGAATATAAAATAAAAAACGCCCACACTACTTGTGTTGGGCGGTTTTCAATGTCCGGTTTGCGAATTTTAGCATGGCCATCCAATTTTTGTTTCAGAATGCTTTCCTATTTGACTCTTGAAATGACATTCGAAACACGGAGTGGGTTTTTTATGACGAAAACAATATGCGCCAGTTACAAAGCGATATGCTTTCTTTACGCAATCTGGATGTCCATAAATTTCTCCTCCTGCTTCCGAAGACAAAAGAACTAACATCCCTTCTTCTTGTCCGCAATAAAAACATTTCATCGTAATACCTCCTCTCTCTGATTTTAAGTTTAGAGCTTGAATAAGAACCAAAATCTGCTTAAAGTTTATATAATAAATCAAAAAAAGCAAGGCTAATTTTATGGCGTATAAAGATAAAGACGGGGAAATCAACCCTGACGAGATATTTCTTGATTCAAAAAACATTCCCGGTTTTGACACGGGCCGTCTTGAAGGCAGATTGCCTCTTTTTATCAAACCCGGAATTTCTTACGCGGTTTTTTTCGCGTTTTTTGCCATTATTTCAATAATTTTCGCGAAACAATTTTATCTCCAAATAATAAAAGGCGAAGAACTTAAAAATCTTGCCGAGAAAAATTCTTTAAAAAAGCGCGCTGTTGCGGCGGAGAGGGGAATAATTTACGACCGATTTTCAAAAAAATTGGCTTGGAACACGCCTTCTTTTCGGATTGTTTTAAACGCCGAAAAAATCGGGGATGATGAAAAAATCCAAAATTACCTGCTGGCAAATTTTGGATTGAAAAAAGAAGAAATGAGCGCCGAGAATAAAACAATTCTTGGCGAATTCACCGACTGGGGAGAAATAGAAAAAATTCTGCGGGAATTCAAAGATTTTGAAGGCGCGATTGAAATAGAAAATTCGGCTTCCCGGCAATACTCTGATATTAAGGGTTTGTCGCATATTGTCGGATACATCGGCTATTCTGATAAGTCGGATGCAAAATCCGGAATGGACGGCGCGGAAAAAATTTTTGAGGACAAGTTAAAGGGAGAGAGCGGAATAAAACTCATGGAAACAAACGCTCAGGGCAAGATAATTTCGGAAAATATGATTTCAAAACCAAAAAAAGGCGAAAATATCCAACTGACGATTGACGCGGAGCTCCAGAACGCTTTACATAAAAGCATTGAAAACACGGCCCTGATTTCCAACTTTAAAGGAGGCGCGGGAATAATTATTGATGTTGAAAACGGCGAAATAGCGGCAATAACAAGTTATCCGGAATACGACCTTGGCGTTTTAAACGCCGGCCGGCCGGCAGGGGAGATTAAAAAATTTTTAAACGACCCGAACCACCCTTTCTTTTTTCGGCCCTCGGAAGGCTTATATTCGCCCGGCTCCACTTTCAAGCCCTTAATCGCTCTCGGAGCGTTAAACGAAAAAATTATTGATTCTCAGAAAAAAATTTTGTCAACCGGTTCAATTTCTCTTCCTAATCCTTATAATCCCAAAGCTAAAAACATATTTTACGATTGGAAGGCGCACGGCTGGGTTGATATGAACGACGCGCTCGCTTATTCTTCCAATGTTTATTTTTACGAAATCGGCGGAGGATTTGAAAATCAGCCGGGGCTCGGCATAAACAGAATTAAAAAATACGCGGAAATTTTTGAATTGACCAAAAAAACCGGCTTTGAATTTAACGAGGCCGAAGGATTGATGCCGGACCCTGAATGGAAAAAGAACAATGATAAAAACGACCCCGTCTGGCGGATTGGCGACACTTATAACGCAAGCATCGGTCAGGGGGCGGTGAAAGTCACTCCTTTGCAAATGGCAAAATTTATTTCAATAATCGCCTCGGAGGGAGAATCAATCGCGCCGCATATAATAAAAAAACAAATCGCTCCCAAAAAAATAGAGTTTAACAAAGAATATTTTAAAATAGTAAAAAAGGGGCTTGAATCGGCGGTGAATTACGGAACCGCTTCGGCTCTAAGCGGCCTTCCGATAAAAGTTGCCGGCAAAACAGGAACCGCCGAGCTCGGCCCGGCAAATCTTATTGATTCGTGGTTTATCGGTTATTTTCCGGCGGAAAAACCGAAATTCGCCATCGTCATAGTTCTTGAAAAAAGACAAAGCAACAACTTAACCGGCGCTGTTTATGCGGCAAAACAAACTCTGGAATGGTTTTTGGAAAACCGAACAGCAGAATATAATTTATAATATTGATTTTACGGATATTATTCGCTATTTTTAAATAATATGAGCCCAATTGACGATATACGGAAAAACCGCCTTGAAAAATTAAATATTCTCAAATCAAAAAACATTGAGCCCTATCCAGTCAAAACGGGGAAAATTTCATCTCTTGCCGAAGTTCTTGGAAAATTCAAAACTTTGGAAAAAAAGAAAGCGAAAACGGCGATTGCCGGAAGAATTATAGCCAAAAGAGAACATGGTAGCTCAATTTTTGCCGATATTTATGACGGCGAAGCGAAATTGCAGGCGTATTTCAAAAAAGATTCGCTGGGAAACGAATCTTTTGACGCGTTTCAAGAAACGATTGACATCGGCGACTTTGTTTATTTAAAAGGCAGGGTTTTTACGACTAAAAAAGGAGAAAAAACTCTTGAAGCGGGGGAATGGAAAATTTTATCAAAAAGTTTGTTGCCTCTTCCGGAAAAATGGCACGGACTGCAAGATATTGAAGAAAGGTTCAGAAAAAGACATTTGGATTTATTGATGAACGAAAATGTCCGGGAAGTTTTTTCAATCAGGCATAAACTTATTAAATTTTTGCGCGACTTTCTTGATAAAGAAAATTTTATTGAGGTAGAAACGCCCATACTCCAATCCCAAGCAGGCGGAGCTTTGGCAAAACCATTTGTCTCTCATCATAACGCCCTAAATATTGATTTATATTTGAGAATCGCGCCAGAGCTTTATCTTAAACGCCTACTGGTCGCCGGCTATAAAAAAATCTACGAAATCGGAAGAAATTTCAGGAACGAAGGAATTGACGCCACCCACAATCCCGAATTCACAATGCTTGAATTATACGAAGCGTACGCCAACGCGGATTCACACATTGAATTCGTTGAAAAAATGATAAAGCATCTGGCAAAAAATCTTTTCGGAAAGCCGCTCATTCAATATAAGGACCAGACAATTGACCTTAGTAAAAAATTCAAAAAAATCACTTTTGACGAAGCATTGTCGCGCTACGCCTTGATTCGCGATTTTGAAAAACTTTCCGACAAAGAACTCGCGCTCAAAGCGAAACAACTCGGACTTGAGCCGGAAAAAATCGCTTATCGGGGCAAATTAGCCGATGAAATTTTCAAAAAAATCTGCCGGCCAAAAATGATAGAGCCGACTTTTATCGTAAATCATCCGCAGGAAATTTCACCTTTGGCAAAACCGAGTTCAATTGAAGGAAAAGCCGACCGTTATCAGCTGATAATCAGAGGCCTTGAAATCGTAAACGGATTTTCAGAGCTTAACGACCCCCTTAAGCAAAGAGACTTTTTTGAAAACCAGCAAAAATTAAAAGCAAAAGGAGAAGAAGAAATTATGCCGCTTGACGAAGAATTTTTGGAAGCTCTTGAGTACGGAATGCCTCCAGCCGGAGGGCTCGGCATAGGCATAGACCGTTTAATTATGCTTTTTACAAATACCACCAATATTAAAGAGGTTATTTTATTCCCAACTCTAAAACCGCGCGAATAAAAAATGGGTTATCCACAATAGAATTGCGGATTTAAAAACTTTTATAATAAGTAAAAGCTCTTAAAAAAGGAGGTGGCGGATGCCAGTAATAACGGTAAAAATAAGGAAAGGGGAGATTTGCGGACTGATTAGAAGACCGGTAATTGATGATTTTAGAAACAGATGTATATCACCATCTTATCTGCTTGAACTCATTGGAAAAGAAGTTGAAGTTAACATATTGCCCTGTCTGGAACAAAACACTTGTTGTCATAATCAGCATCCTCTTTCCAGAGGAGACCCATAAAGTCTCCTTATTTTTTATCTTTGAATAGCGTGTTTTCCCTGCTATAATGTCAGATTATGAATTTTGATTTATTCTGGCACGGCGAAAGCGCGGAAAAAGTTTTATCAGAGTTTGAAACAAACGCCGAATACGGGCTTAGCGAAAAAGAAGCGAAAACGCGTCTTCTGAAATTCGGGAAAAATATTTTTAAACATAAAGAAAAATTCAGATTTTTAAAACTGCTTTTTCGCCAGATTGAAAGCCCTCTCATTTTAATCTTGATTATCGCCGGGTTGATTTCCGTTTTTTTATTTAGGGATTATTCCGACGCCGCCATTATCTTTGCCGCGGTTTTTTTAAACACCGTTATCGGAATAATTCAGGAAGGAAAAGCCGGGAAAATTTTTGAAAAATTAAAAACTTACCTTTCCCTGAAATCAAACGTCCTTCGCGAAGGAAAAATAAAAAAAATAGATTCTTCAGAGATTGTTCCCGGAGATATTTTGGTTTTATTTCAGGGAGAAAAAGTGGGGGCGGACGGCCGGCTCTTAGAATCAAGAAATCTTGAAATAAACGAATCGGCTCTTACCGGCGAATGGCTGGCAAACACGAAAGAGAACAAAATTTTGCCGGAAAACACTCCTTTGGCCGACAGAGTTAATATGATTTACGCCGGAACAACCGTTGAATCCGGATTCGGAAAAGCGATAATTACGGCGACGGACGAACGCACCGAAATTGGCAAAATTTCGGAAATACTGGCGAAAGAAAAAAAGGAAATTTCTCCCTTTCAAAAGGGAATGAAAAATTTGGCAAGAACAATCGCCATCGCGATTGTTCTCTTCACTTTTTTGATTTTCGGCGTCGGCATTTTAAGGGGTTTTGGCTTTGAAGAAATGTTCTTAACCGCCATCGCGGTGGCGGTCTCCGGCATACCCGAGGGGCTTCCCGTGGCAATAACCGTTATTTTGGCCCTGGGAATGGAAAAAATACTTTATAAAGGCGGGCTTGCGAGACGGCTTTCGGCCGCTGAAACGCTTGGCTCAACCGATGTTATTATCGTTGACAAAACTGGGACTTTAACCCAAGCAAAAATGACATTAAGCGCCTTAATCACCAAAAACCATAAAATCGGCTCTTACGAAGAAATCAAAAACATAAACGAGCAGGAAATTCTAACCGGCTTTAAATCCGCTTTTTTCGCAACAAGCGCTTTTATAGAAAATCCCGGCGCTCCGATAAATGAACTTATCATTCAGGGAGAACCGACTGAAAAAGCGATGCTTGAATCGGCGATTAGAGGCGGCTTGGATTACGAGGAGGTTTTGAAAAACGAACCGAGAGTGGATTTTCTTGATTTCCATCCGGAGCGGCGATGGTCGGCGTCTTTGCATAAAAGCGGAGAGAAAAGAATAATTTATTTGGCTGGCGCGCCTGAAACTGTTTTGCGCCTTTCCGACAAAATTTTAGACGGCTCAAAGCCGGCCGACTTCAACGAAACGGATAAAAAAAGATTCCACAGGCAATTTGAAAATTTGGCCGATAAAGGTTCAAGAGTGGTCGCGCTCGCCTATAAAGAAAACCATTATAAAGCTCTTGAACTTTTCGAATCGCCGAAAATTTTCACCGGTTTTGTTTTTTTGGGGCTTTTGGCTTTTGAAGACCCGATTCGCGAAGATGTTTTTGAAGCCGTAAAAACAATAAAAGAAGCCAATATTAAAATAGTGATGGCGACCGGCGACCATAAGGGCACGGCAAAAGCAGTGGCGGAAAAACTTAATATCGCCGGCTCGCCCAAAGAATTAAAAATTATGGAAGGGGAAGAATTGGAAAAAATTTCGGAAAAAGCGCTTTCTTTCGCGATTGATAAAATTGACGTTTTCGCCAGAACCACTCCTCAGCAAAAACTGAAAATCCTTGAAGCGTTTCTGAAAAGGGGATATACGGCGGCAATGACCGGCGACGGGGTGAACGACGCCCCTTCATTAAGGCGCGCCAATATCGGGATAAGCCTTGGTTCGGGCACGGAAGTGGCGAAAGAAGCGTCGGATTTAATCCTGATAAACGACGGCTTTGCTGTTCTCGGCCGGGCGATTGAAGAGGGGAGGATAATAATTGATAATTTAAAAAAGGTCATTGTTTATCTCCTTTCCACCGGTTTTATGGAAACATTTTTGATTGGATTGGCGCTTTTCGGAGGTTTTCCATTGCCGCTTCTTCCCGGCCAAATCCTTTGGGCGAATTTAGTGGGAGAGGGCTTTATGAATTTCGCTTTCGCTTTTGAAAAAAAAGAAGACGGAATAATGCGCAATCAGCCCAAGGATTATTCTTTAAAAAAAATACTGAGTTCGGAAACTATTAAAATGATTTCAACTATTGGAATTATAACGAGCTTTATTCTTTTTGGATTATTTTTGTATCTTTTTTACTCCGGCGTTTCTCTGGAAAAAATAAGAACGATTATTTTTGCCGGAATAAACGCGGCTTCTTTGTTTTTCGCTTTTTCAATAAAAAATCTCAATAAACCGATTTGGAAAATAAAATTTTTCTCAAACTGGTATTTGGTCGGCGCGTGGTTTTTAAGCATGGGATTGCTTTTTTCAGCCCTATTTCTCCCCCCGCTTCAAAAACTTTTAAAATTAGTCCCGCTCAACTCCTATGAATTGCTGCTTGTTTTATCTCTGGGCTTTGCCAACCTTTTCGTGATAGAAACGGTAAAATTGTTTAATAACCGCAAATCAAACGCCAAATAGATTTATGTTTTTTTCCATTTTATTTTTCTTTATCGGGTTTTATATCCTTATTAAAGGCGCCAATTTTTTGATAGACGGCGCCTCTTCGCTTTCAAGGCGTTTCAATGTTTCGCCTTTTGTCATCGGCCTCGTGATTGTCGGCATTGGAACTTCAATACCGGAATTTGCCATTTCAACGATTGCCAATATCGCCGGCAAAAACGAAATCGCTCTGGGAACGATTATCGGCTCAAACACATTCAACATCCTTTTTATTTTGGGACTGACGGCTTTATTTTTTCCTTTAACAATGAAGCAAGAGTGGGTTTCACGCGATATGGTCTGGAATGTCATCGCCGTGCTTGGCGCGATTCTGCTCGTCATACCTTTTAACGGAGGAATGATTTCAAGGCCAGAGGGTATTTTAATGCTTCTTCTGTTTTTTTATTGGCTTTATCAAACAGTTGAAAAATCAGACGGACAAGAAGAAGGACGATTTCAGATAAAAGAATTTGCTTTTCCGATTGCGGCCGGGCTTATTATAGCCGGTTTTGCCGGAATATTTTTAGGAGGAAAATGGGTTGTTGACGGAGCAACGGCGATAGCCCGCGAATTGGGAATGGGGGAAGCTCTTATCGGGCTTACCATAGTGGGTATCGGCACATCTCTTCCGGAGCTCGTTGCTTCGTTCGCCGCCGCCCGCAAAAAACAAACGGGTATTGTCGTCGGGAACATCATCGGCTCAAACATTTTTGACTTTTTAATGATTCTGGGAATAAACGCCGTTATTAAACCGATTAAATTTCCGTTTCATCTTTCTTTTGACATAATTATAACCCTGATAACCACTTTACTGTTGTATCAAGCGATGTTTATCGGAGAAAAATATGTTTTTAAAAGATGGCAGGGTTTGATTTTCGTTTCTTTGTATATTCTTTACATAATTTATATAATGTCGGCATGAGCTTGATTTTATTTTTAATTATTATTGCCGTATTTTTCGCCGGAATCATCGCGGCGATTTATCTCCTGCTTAAAAAATTTTCCAGAGAGCCGAAAAACAACGACCAGGCGATGTTGATGCTCCAAAATCAGATTCAAGACCTTCGCAAAAATCTTGATATACGGCTGGGCGAATCAACGAAAATGATTCAATACCATTCAACCGAAAGTCAAAAAGTCATCCGCGACATTACCGAAAAAGTCACGAGGAAACTCGCCGAAGTAGGGGAGGGGCAAAAACAGGTTTTTGACATCGCCAAACAGCTGGACAATCTTCAGGATATTTTAAAAAATCCGAAACAAAGAGGGGTGCTTGGCGAGTATTATTTAAAAACGGTTTTGGAAAATGTCCTTCCGCCGAATGTTTTTCAAATGCAGTATAAATTCAAAGACGGCGCGACTGTGGACGCCGCGATTTTCATTAAAGATTATATCATTCCGATTGATTCCAAATTCAGCTTGGAAAACTACAATCGGCTCATTTCTTCAAAAAACGAAGAAGAAAAGAAAAAGCTTGAAAATGCGCTCGGCGAAGATTTAAAACAAAGAATTGACGAAACGGCAAAGTACATAAGACCGGACGAGGAAACAATGGATTTCGCTTTTATGTTTATTCCGTCAGAAGCCCTTTATTACGATTTATTGATTCACAAAGTCGGTTCAATAAATTCCCGCGATTTGATTGAATACGCGACTCGCGAAAAAAAAGTCATCATTGTTTCGCCGACCTCGTTTTTCGCTTATTTGCAGACAGTTTTGCAGGGCTTGCGGGCTTTTCAAATTGAGAAATCAGCCAAAGAAATCATAAAAGATGTGGAAAAATTGGGAAAACACCTCATAAGTTTTGACGGCTATATGAAAAAAGTCGGTGTTCATCTCGCCACCACCGTAAACACTTATAACACCGCTTCCAGGGAACTGGGCAAAATAGACAAAGATGTCCTCAAAATCACCGGCGAAGCGTTGGATATTGAACCAGTGGCGATAGATAAACCAAAAGAGGAATAACACCACTAAATCACTTCATGATGACAAAAGAATTATTTCCAAAAATTGAAAGAGGAAAGGATATGGAAACAGGCAATATCAAAGAATTTCGATTGCTGGAGAAGTTAATTAAAAAAAATTTTGAGACAGAAGACATTGAAAAAATTAAACAAGCATTAGATCTTGCGGAAATACAGCATAAGGGGCAGGAAAGAAAATACGAAAATGCTCCGTATATTGTTCATCCCGCGAGAGTGGCGAATATTTTAATCGAGGAACTTAAAATTAAAAATGTTGATTCCGTGGTGGCTGGACTTTTGCATGATGTGGTTGAAGATTGCGATTATTCATTGGAAAAAATAGGCGAGGAATTTGGGCAAAATACTCAAAAACTTGTTGATTATTTGTCGCATAGAAAAAGCGAAAGCGATAATGAATATCTCGATAGAATTTTTAACTCTGGTAATTCAGGGGTAAAAATTTTAAAGATGTCTGATAGATTAGATAATCTCAGATCTTTAAAATACGCCAGTGAAGAATTTAAAATTAGATATTTAAAAGAATCTCAGAAGGATTTTCTTCCGCGCGCAAAAGGTGTTAATGAGTATTTATATAGCGAGATAAAAAAAGAGATTAATAGATATTTGTAGGTGTTGAGCTTCACTGCCCTCTTTTAATTTGGGAGCTAAATTTCGAAAAATTAATAACTTGAATAATTTTCAGGAATCATATAATATAAATTGATATGACTTACGCGGTAATTGAAACCGGGGGGAAACAATATCTGATAAAAGCCGGCGACAAACTAAAAATTGAAAAATTGGCTGGCGAACGGCCATTGGCAAATGTTGAATTCGACAAGGTTCTTTTGGCTTTTGACGAAAAAGAAACAAAAATCGGCTCTCCGCACTTGGAAAAAACAAAAGTAATAGGGGAGTGGCTGGGCGACAAACTTGCCAAAAAAGTCATTGTTTTTAAATACCACTCAAAAACTCGTTATCAAAAGAAAAAAGGCCATCGCCAGCCGTTTAGTGAGATATTGATTAAAGAAATTAAATACTAGTATCTAGTATCTAGTATTTAGTATTTAGTATTTAACAAAATGATATTTATTTACACAACCTGTAAAGACGCCGCGGAAGCGAAAAAACTCGGCAAATTGATTGTGGAAAAGCGTTTGGCTGGCTGTGTGAATGTCTGGCCCATAGAATCAATGTACTGGTGGCAGGAAAAATCCGAAAAACAAGAAAAAATCGTAGAAGACAAAGAGGTCGTTCTTCTTATTAAAACCCTTCAGCAGAAAGTAAGCCAAATAGAAGAATTAATTCTCAAAAACCATAGTTACGCTGTGCCTTGCATCGCCACTATATTTGTTGACCGCGTAAATCAGAATTACAAAGAATGGCTTAATAAGTGCGTGGAGTTGTAGGTAAAGCGGATTTTGCGATGCTTTAGCGTTGCAAAATCCGCGCTTACATTTTAAGACCTTTTAATACAAGGTCTTAAAATGTAGATTGTGCGACGCACTATATCCTTCCCCTCTTTCTCGAATCAATGCTAATTTTAGTATCGCTATATATTAAGGAACGCAATAAAGGGAACTTGACAGCACAATGAATATTTGATAAACTTACGGAGGTAAGATAAAATCAAAAGTTCTTTTTAAGAAAGGAGTAGTAGTATGGTAAAATATAACTCTACCAAGGAAATAGTGGAAAAATTAAAGACGCTGATACGCGCTAACTTTAAACCTGAATATCAAGAAGAGAAAGAAGAAGGAGGAACTAAGAGGTTTATTGAGGAAGAGATAATACCACTACTAGAGCAAGGTAATAAAAAAATCGTTTTTTCTCTTACTGCTGATAAGACGTATACAGTAGGTCCTGGCGGTCTATATTCAACCACCAGAGGTCTACATGTACCAAGTGGGACAAATGGATTTCGTGTAGAAGAATACCTTAAAGAAAGTGGGTTTACGCTTAAACACGAAGGGTATTACGGAAGTATTTGTTTGGCATCGGTTCCGCGTATAAAGGAAAAAATAACATCCTTTAAGTAAGTAAGCAGAGTAAAAAGTAAACAAAGTAAGTAAATGAGTAGATAAAACCTACTCATTTTTTTATTTGCTTTTACGCTCCCATCGGGATTTGAACCCGAGTTTCGGCCTTGAGAGGGCCGCGTCCTGGACCGGACTAGACGATAAGAGCTTTTTTTTATTTACGTGTCCTCCCAATCCTGCCTGACTAGTAATTCTTTCGCCTGCTCCGGATGAGCCATTATATTCTTTACTATTCTTTCCATCCGCATTAATTGAGAACCTTTAACCAATATCAAGTCGCCTTCTTGCGTTTGATATTTTAACTCTTTTATTAAATCTTCTTGAACAAGATAACTGAAAATCTTGTTTTTTTCAAATCCCCTCTCCCCTGCTTCGTCCGCTATAAATTTCGCGCGGCCGCCAAAAGTAAAAATCAAATCAGCGATTTTTGCCGTTTTCTCGCCCACCGCCCGATGGGCTTGCTCGGTAAATCTTCCTAATTCCAGCATATCGCCCAAAACAGCGATCTTTCTTTTCGCGGGCAAATCTTTCAACAAATCAAGCGCTTCATGCGTTGCCATCGGCGAAGCGTTGTAAGTATCGTCTATAATATAACTTTGCTTGATTCCTTCAATCAATTTTAATCTTCCGGCTGGCGGCGCGTATTGAGCCAATTGGCCAACGAGCTCTATTAAGTTTAAATCCATTGCCACGCCGACCGCCAATCCTGCCAAAATCGCGTAAACCTGCGATTTGCCAAATCCGCCAAAAATTCTTAGCGGCACATTTGACCCATTGTAATCAACTTTAAAAGAAATGCCTTCGGGAATAATTTTTTCTTCCGCTTCTTTTAATATTAACCGATAGTTGGAAGCTTTAATATTCGCTCCTTCGCCAAAACCATAGGTAATAACTTTTGCTCTGGTCTTTTCGCGATAATCAAGAACCGTCATATCGTCATAATTTAAAATCGCGAATCCGTCAGCCGGCAAATTTTCAATTAATTTTCCTTTTTCTTTCGCTATTTCTTCCGAACCGGCGAAAAACTCAACATGAACCGGAATTTTGCCAACAGCGGTAAAAATTCCGATTTTCGGCGGAGCCAGTTTTATTAACTTTCCGATGTCTCCGGGACGGTCTAATCCGTATTCCAAAATTAAAATTTCGGGATAGCTAAAAGAAAACAAACACTTCCTTGCTCCCAAAAACATGTTTTTAAACCAGTAGAAAAAAGATTTTCCGGCATTTTCCAATCCCAAAATCGTCAAGGGAACGCCGATTTCGCTGTTATAGCTTTTCTCGCTTTTACGAACATCAAAATACGGCTTTAAAACCGCGCAAACCGCTTCTTTGGTTGAAGTTTTGCCGACTGTGCCGGTAATGGCGATAATTAACGGCTTAAATCTGAACAAAATTATCCTGGATTCAAAATTTAAAACGCGGATAATTATTTTTTTAAAAAAATTTTTCATAATTCATTAGCGGTCGGGCGGCGTTTCGTAATAATTCAGCAAGAATTTCATTATTTCGCCAAACGGCTCGCCCAATGATTGAGAAGCATAGCGCACTCCTTTTGGTTTTTCAAGAAAAATGACGATTAAAAATTGGGGGTCAAAAGCCGGAGCGTAACCAAAAAACGAATGCAAGTATTCATCGGAATATCCCCGACCGTCTTTTTTTGATATTTGAGCCGTGCCGGTTTTCGCCGCCACTGTGTAATTTGCGAGTTTTATTTTTCCGCCCAACAATGCTTCATCAACCACCCTTACCAGCATCTTTGTGATTTCCTCGGAGGTTTCTTTTTTTATAACCCTATTTTCTTCAACATTGATAGCCGGCTTTAAATCTTTGTCCGGAAGGCCGCTTTTGACTATTTTTTCCGCTATATACGGCTTAATCAAATAACCGCCGTTTGCCAGACTGGAAAGAGCTCTTGCGAGAGCCAGGGGAGTAAAAGCGATGCCCTGTCCAAAAGAAGCGGTGGCATACTCAATTTCTTTTCCTTTGGCAAGATTGCCCAAATCCCCTTCTCTTTCGTATTTTAAATTCACGCCCGTTTTTTCTCCCAATCCGTAATTTTTAAAATATTGGTAAAATTTTTCCTGCCCTAATTTTTGCTGGATGAAAACCGCGCCGGTGTTAAGCGACTCATTGAGTATTTTCTGAATATCGGCTTTTCCTCTTCCTTTTTCGTCAAAATTTTTAATTTCATAAGACCCGATTTTTACGAAACCGCGGTCAAAATAGGTCGTATTGCGAGTTATCGCTCCCGCGTCCAAACCGGCGGCAACGGTCAAAGGTTTGATAACCGAACCAAATTCGTAAATATTTTGAATTGAAGGATTTTTGAATTTTTCAAAATTCTTTATTTCATAATACCGATTCGGGTCAAAATCCGGCCTTGAAGCCATCGCTAAAATTTTGCCGGTTTTTGGATTTAAAATGATTCCACCCGCTTTTTCCGCTCCGTATTTTTCCAGCGCTTCGCCCAGTTTTTTTTCAAAAAAAATCTGGACGGCGGGCTCAATCGTTAAAATCAGATCATTGCCTTCGCTTGGAGGCAAGAAAAATTTTTTGCCGAAACCTAAAAAATTTTCCACGAATCCGTCATTCTTTAAATAATCGCTTCTCCCGCTTAAAACATCTTCATAGGTTTCTTCCGCTCCGTATCTCCCCTGCAACTTATCCCCATTATAACCGACAAATCCCAAAATCTGGCTCGCCAAGCTACTCGCCGGATAATAACGCCAGCTTTCAGGAGCGGCGCCGATTCCTTTTATTGATAATTTATTTATCTTATCGGCAATATCTTTTTCAACTTTATGGGCGAAAACCTCAAAAGGGTCGTTTTTCTTGCCGGCGAGGGCCAAAAATTCGTCTTTCGTCAAAATTTCGTTTTTTCCATTCATAATTTCAGAAATTCTCAAATAGACTTTCTCGTAATCGGACTTGCTCTTCTCCAGCTCTTTTGGATTGATGTAAATCAAATAGCCGTTTTTTGTCGCGGCGGCTAAACGCGGTTTTCCGGATTTGTCCTGAAAAAATATTTCGCCCCTTTTAGGAGGGAAATTCTTGGAGGATGAGTGCTGTTTTTCCGACAAAGACGAATAATACGAATGGCTGACTATTTGAAGCAAGTACAATTTAAATAAAATCGCTCCGCCGACAAGCAATAAAGCGGCAAAGATAAAAGTTAGCCGCCATTTTTCATCCATAAAACTATCTCATCTTTGAAAAAACTTCAGCTACGAATATCTGGGCTTTAACGAATTTTGGATTTTTCGCTTCAATTAAACCAAGATTTTTAAAAACATCTTCGTTTAGACCCGATAATTTATTAAGTCGCTCTGAATCCAGCTGTTGATAAGACACTAGAATGTTTTGGATTTCTCTTTGAAGATATTTTTGATTATAGCCGTATTCAATTCCCTGCCAGATGAAATAAAGATAGGCGAAACTTAACGCGAAAATGCCGAAAATTAAAATCAAAAAAATCGCTTTTTTTGAAGAAAAACTTTTTGCTTGAGATTCAACCGGGTAATAAGTGGTAAAACACAACATAATGATAAAATTTCTAATTTCTAATGTCTGATTTTTAATTTTTAACGCTTAACAAATCCTCTTAATTTTGCCGACCGGCTTCTTGGATTCTGGCGAATTTCCTCAATTGACGGCTGAATCGGCTTTTTTGTTAAAATTTGCCCTTGATTTTCTTGCTTTTTTTGGCGAAAAAAGTTTTTGACAATCCGGTCTTCCAACGAATGAAAACTTATGACGACCATTCTTCCTCCTTTGTTTAAAATTTCAAAACCTTGTTCCAAGCCGTCTTTCAAGGCGTTTAGTTCGTCGTTAACCGCGATTCTTAACGCCTGAAAAGTTTTAGTGGCGGGATGAATTTTTTTCATCCTTGGGACGGTTTTAAAAAGGACATCAACCAGTTCTTTCGTTGTTTCAAATTTTTTTATTTTCCTTCTCTCGGCAATCGCTTGGGAAATTTTTCTCGCGTATCTCTCTTCTCCGTATTCTCTTAAAATTTCTTCCAACTCTTCCCTGCTCCATTGATTCAAAATTTCTCTCGCAGTCAATTTATCCTGAAACTCCGCGCTGTAAGTCATAATCAGCGGTTCGTCTTTCTGAAAACTAAATCCCCTTCCCGATTTTTCAAGATGATAACTGCTCATTCCCAAGTCAAAAATTATTCCGTTCACCCTGAGCTTTGCCGAAGGGTCGATTTCTTTTAATAAATTTTTAAGGTTTCTAAAATTCCCCTTTTTCAAAATCAATCTTTTTTCTCCTATTTCTTTTTGAAATTTATTTTTTAATGAATTTATCAAATCCCCATCCTGCTCAATTCCTATTAAAACCACCCTTCGCTTCATTCTTTTTAAAATCTCCCGACTATGCCCTCCGCCGTTGATTGTCGCGTCAATAAACATTTTCCCTTTTTCCGATTTCAATAAATCCATGCTTTCTTTTAAAAGGACGGGGATGTGAACCATTTTTTAATACGCGCCGATTTCTCCCAGCTTCTCCGCCAAAATTTCCGACTCTCCCTCTGTTTTCTTTTTATACTCCTCCCAATTTTTCTCATTCCAAATTTCAATTCTCTTGTAAATTCCTATAATTATCACATCTTGAGAAAGTCCGGCGTATTGTTTTAATTTGTCCGGGATTAAAATTCTTCCCAAATTATCAATTTCAACATTCCTTGCTCCGGCTAAAAATGAACGCGTAAACGATCTGTTGACTGCTTGACCCACGGGCAACTTGCTTAAATTCTCCGCCACCTTTTCCCATTCTTTCAGAGGATACAAAGATAAACATTTATCCTGACTTTCCGTTATAACCGCTTCTTTCCCTATTTCCTTTCTGAATTTAGCCGGCAAAGCCACTCTGTTTTTATTGTCTAATGTATGTTTAAATTCTCCAATTAACATAAAGGTAAATTAAGTTATCAACACTCTCCACATGTTTTTCCACAATATACCACTTTTCTATTAGTATATTCCACAATAACTCACTTGTCAAAATTTTTTAAAAAAATTCAAAATTCTTTATAACAAAAGGGTTTTTAGCCAAAGATTAAAAATTATCCACAAATGTGATAAATTATAAAAATGAATTGGAGAAAAATCGTCTGGATGTTCTTTTGGCCGCTTTACAGATTATTCGCGGAATTATTTTTTCAATTTGAAATTAAAGGCGGGGAAAATCTTAAAAATTTAAAAAAACCGTTTATCCTGGCGGCAAATCACGCCAGTTATCTTGATGGAGAATTTATTGTGGTTGCTTTTCCCTGGAATTCGGAATTTTTTCCAATCAGATATATGGCCGCTGAATATTATTATAAAAAATTATTTCTGGGTTCTATTCTATGGCTCTTGGGGGGATTTCAAGTGGTTCAGGGAATCGGGCTTGACGAATCGCTCGCCCCGGCAGTTTCTTTATTATTAAAAAATAGCGATGTTGTCGGCGTATTTCCCGAAGGCAAAATAACAAAAGACGGAAATTTTGGCGAAGGAAAACCGGGAGTGGCTTATTTGGCGTTAAAAACCAATCTTCCGGTTCTGCCGGTGAATATCTCCGGAAGCTTTGGCTTAAACAATATTAAAACCGTTGTTTTCGGCCGAAAAAAAGTAGGAATAACTTTTGGCAAGCCGTTTTATTTAAAAGATTATGTCGGCGAACATAATCCCGACCCGGAAAAAGACAAAGAAATTTTAATCAAAGGAACTAAGATTGTGATGGAGAAGATAAAAGATACTCTTTGATTTTCTCGGCAATTGTTTCAATAATCCATTTGAATTTCTCTTCGTCGGATTCAAGAAGAGTCAGCCGAAAACCCAATAAATCGGAATTAAAACTGGAAAGCGGCACCAAACAAATGCCGGTCGCTCCCAACAAATAATAAACAAAGCGTTTGTCCGGCAGGGCATTTTTAATGATTTTTTCCACAAATTTTTTCGCTTCCTTATTCTCTATTTTCAGTTTTTGCCGTACATTCAATGTTCCGTTTTTGAAAACAATTGACATGTAAAAAGCGCCTTCGGTTTTTGGAACAATGATACCCTCTGTGTTTTTTAAAATGATAGAAACGATTTCCGCTTTTCTCCCATACCTCTCGTTTTTTTCGTTAAGATGAATTTCATAGCGAGGGTCGGTTGTAATTTTTGGAATTACGAGTTGAGGAAGAGTGGTGGAGCAAACTTCAAGCATTTTTGCGTCAATGATTGATTTGATGTAGCGGCTGAACAACGGGTCCTTATCCCGATTATAAACTTCAATCCAGCCGCAACGCGCTCCGGGCCAGGGAAATTCTTTTGAAATTCCTTTCATCGCGATTCCGGGCGTCTCGCCGATTACTTCGGCAAGCGACGCCACTTCTTTGCTTCCGTCATAAACAATCCGCGAATAAATTTCGTCGGAAACAATAAAAAGGTCGTATTTTTTCGCTATCTCAACTATTTTTCCAACCGTTTCTCTTGAATAAACCGTTCCCGTGGGATTGTTGGGATTAATGATTAAAATTCCGGAAATCGCGGGATTGGAGCGGATTTTATCTTCCAATTCGTCCAAATCAAGAAGCCAGCCGTTTTCCGGCATAAGCCGATAGGTAATATGATGAGAACCGCTGTGGCTCGCCTCTGCCGATGAATGAGTCGGATAAGCCGGCGAAGGCCCGATTACGCGGCTGGAACGGTTAAGATAAGTGTAAATTTTGGAGATGGCATCTCCAAGGCCGTTGAAAAAAACAATATCATCGGGAGTGATTTTCACTCCCCCTTTATTATTGCAAATTTCCGCCAAAAATTTTCTTGTCTCAAGAATCCCTTTGGTTGGCGAATAAGCGAAACTCCTATCCGATTCTATTTCTTTTTTGACAATATCTTTTATCCAATCGGGAATTTTTTCGCCTTTTGCAACCGGGTCTCCGATATTTTCCCAAAAAATTTTCACGCCGAGTTCTTGAAGCTTCTCGGCTTTTTCAACAATGCCCCTTATCTCATAGCTTAACTCCCCCGCTCCTTGATGAACAATGTTATTTCGCATTTTTCAATATTATCATATTAAATGTTTTTTGACTCTATTTTCAAAACTGCTATTATTTTTAATATGTTAAGCTTAAGCGAATTAAAAATCTTGGCAAGAGCATCACAATCAAGAAAAAAAGGTCAATTTTTCAATTTTATAATATTTCCAAAAGCGCCGTTTTGCGGCGTTTTTGGGTTTAGAATGATATGAATTTATGATAAGTTTAGAGGCAACCCAAAAAATATTGGGTATCAATGAAAAAGTCCATATATTGCCCGAAGAAATGATAAAAAATGTCAAAATTACTTTTTTCCCTTATTCCCCGGAAAAAATAAGCAGAGAAGTTGAATTATTCAGCGATGAACTTAAACAATCTTTTATAAAATTAGGAGTTCAGATAATCCCTTTTGAAAAATCTTTAGTCCCAACACCGTTGCGTAGAATTTTAAAATGGTATTTATACGCATTGATTAATAGCGCGCTTGCGTTTCTAAAAAAAATTATGGGGTTAAAACACGATAGCGCAAGGCCGGGTTTAAAAACCTTATCGCAGATAAGGAAGGGAAAAAGAGTGCGGGAAGATATTTCAATTATTGCTCTTGGTGAAAATAAGGAAGGAAACCTCCCGATGGATTATTTGACGAGTTTAAAAAATAGTTTGGTGGTTACAGTTATAGACATGCCGCCAGGCATTCATAATGAAACCGACTTTGTTACCCATTTTAATACAGCGATGAATCTTTTCGCTCATCATATGACCCATATTGTTATAGGTGTAGATAAAGAAAAATGGATTCTCTATAATATGAATGCCGCTCATCCTATCCACCTTAGAGAAAAAGATTCTAAAAATTACATTTTAAAAACCCTTATTCCAAAACTATCCTCGCCGATAAAACCGCCCAGACTCTCTGAATTTATCATTAAAGAGGAAGATTTTGACCCTTATGACGATTTTCACAAAAAATTTACTCAGGACATAATTGAAGGCGCGAATCTTTTCAATAAAACTAATCTCTATCCTCCCGGAAAATCATTAAATGATCTTCCCTTTAGAAACGAATTTTACCGCTGGGTGGGGAAAAGGCACTTAGACGACAGATCGGGCATGAGCTACGGATTCCTTGCCAGACAGTTGCCTGTAAAATTGCCCAAAATATTCAACATTCAAGAAGCTGAAAATATTTTTGGAAATGACGCAATAAAAGAAAATAAAGATTATTTTATTAAAGACGATAAAATTTACATCATAATAAAATCTTTTCAAGAAAAAATATGTTTTGAAGTCCCTGAAGTTTGGATTCTTACTCAGCGTTCAGGATGCGACAAAACTCATTTTATTCCTTCCGAGGATTTGATAAAAATCGGCTTGTCCCGCGGAAAAATGATTCTCGCCACGCCAAAGGGATTAAAACTTCAGGATGGATACCGGCCATCATATGACACAAAAGTTATTTTAGCGCATGCGGTTGGAAATGCCATCGTAGCTAATATAATACGCCATTTTTGTCCGACTTGTCCTTTCCCGAATATAATTGAGAACAACGGCGTATCAATAAATCATTGGCATGGCTATTTCAAAAAAGATTTCATTCCAGCCGGGTGGCATACTCACGGCGCAAAAAGACCTCATGTATCTTGCTCAACGCCGCAAGCGGCTATTTACGCTTTAGACGGAAAAATAAACGCGGCTCTGGAAAGCCTGCGTTTTAAAAAAGATTATTTGGGAGACATCCATATAGAACCTCATCACGGCACCAATATGACTTATTCTTCTTTGGTTGATTTAGCTAATTTTTTGTCCGGCAACGCCGCTACCCGTATAACGGAATTGGGAAATAAACATTTAAACGATTATGAAATATATTAAATAACAATATGCTCGTTGAATCAATAACAGTCTTTATCGGTTCTATAATTATGGGGATTGTCATCCTCCTTTTGGGAGGACTTATTTATTCAGCCAATCGCAAAGATGAAATAAATAAAATCTTTTTTCTCCTTACTATTTCAGTATTCATCTGGATATTATCGATATCAGTTAGATTCATCGGGACGATAGAATATCCAATACTTCTAAGCGCCAAAATTTCCTATGCCTCAATGTCTATAGTTGTCTTTTTCTTTGCCTATTTTTCTTATATCTTTCCGGTTAAAAACAAATATAAATTTCCGGTGTTAGCGTCGCTTTTAGTAAGTTTTATAGTTGCTATTATTAGTTTATTTACATCATATATAATTCAAGATGTTGTTGCTGTTGATGAAAGACAAATTAATATTTTTGGCTCTTATTTTTATATATTTGGCATTTATTTTATTTCATACATTGGCTGGGGAACTTATAATCTTCTTTCCAAGCGCCATTATTTGGACGCAACCGGCAAGGCTCAGATTAATTTTATGATTACTGGAACGGTTTTTTCCGCCACATTTGGTTTTTCCAGCAATTTTATAATTCCGGCGATTGCCAAAACAACGACTACGGAACAATACGGACCGTTTGCCGTTATATTTCTAATTTTATTCACCGCTTACGCCATACTTAAACATCATCTTTTTAACATCAAAGTAATTGCGACTGAACTTTTAACTTTCGCTATTTGGAGTTTTATCTTGATAAGAATTATGCTGTCAAATTCCGCAAGAGATTACATTATTAACGGAATATTTTTTGCATTCGTCCTTGCTTTTGGGCTTTTACTTATTCGCTCGGTTAGAAAAGAAGTAAAACAAAGGGAAGAGTTGGAATCATTAACCAAGGAATTAGAAAACAAAAACATCAAGCTTCAGGAATTGGACAAAGTGCGTTCAGAATTTCTTTCTTTTGCTTCTCATCAGGTAAAAGCGCCGATGACGGTGGTAAAGGGTTTTGCTTCAATGATTTATGACGGAACGCTGGGGCAAGCAACGGATAAAATCAAGGAAGCGGCGCAAAAAATCCAGATTTCCGCCGAACGACTGATTGCCCTTGTAAATAATCTTCTTGATTTACGAAGAATTGAAGAGGGAAAAATGGAATTTAATTTTGAAAAAGTTGAATTAAACGAATTGATTGCGAGTTTAACGGAGGAATTCGGGATGCTTGCAAAAAATAAAAATCTGGAATTGATTTTTAAGCCGCTCCGAGAAAAAATTTACATCAACGCCGATTATCAAAAATTCCGCCAAGTCGTTCAAAATTTAACGGAAAACGCCATTAAGTACACAGAAAGGGGCTGGGTTAAGGTCGCTATAAAAAAAGATGCTGGAGAAAGCGTTTTAATCGGCGTTTCAGATTCCGGCCGGGGAATTTCAAAAGAACTTTTGCCGAACCTATTCAAGCAATTCAGCCGCGACCGCGAACTCGCCAAAGAACTCCAGGGAACTGGCTTAGGGCTCTACATCGCCAAACAAATTATTGACGGACACAAAGGTAAAATCTGGGCAGAATCAGCCGGTCAAAATCAAGGAAGCGTTTTTTACGTGAAAATGCCGATTGGTTAAAATTTCACCTCCGGAGTTTTTTTCTCGCCCTCGTTTTCAAGTTCAAAAAATTTTTCGCGAGAGAAGCTGAAAATTTTCGCGACAACGCTTGAAGGAAAAGAATCAATATAAGTGTTTAAATCGCGGACGGTTGCGTTGTAAAATCTGCGGCTGGATTGAATTTTATTCTCGGTGTCGGAAAGTTCTCTTTGAAGCTCCAAAAAATTAACATTTGCTTTCAAATCGGGATAATTTTCCGCCACGGCAAAAAGGGTTTTGAGAGTTTGCGAAAGAAAATTTTCTTTTGCGTCGCGTTCAAGCGGACTTCCCGCGGCTGATAAAACTTCGGCTCTGGCTTTCGTGACATTCTCCAAAACTCCTCTTTCATGCGCCATATAACCCTTAACTGCTTCCACTAAATTAGGAATCAGGTTCGCTCTGCGTTTTAACTGAACATCAATATCAGAGATTGCTTCTTTCGCGCGAAAAGAAAAAGAAACCAATCTGTTATACATCCAGATTAGCCAAAAAATAATTACGCCCAAAATTATCCAAAAATATATTGGCATGAGTTAATCCTATTTGTTAAATGTCAAATGTCAATTGTTTATTATTTATTCATTCACTTTATTCTGTTCTGCTCCGGGTCAGACTTTTAAAGCGGCCTGACCAACGCTTTTCCGATATAAATCGGAAATCGCCTCTCAACCCGCAAAAATTTTCAAAGAAAATTTATGCGAGCGAATAGTTTAGTATAATCCACGCGCAGGTTCCCCTACACGTGCCTTGTTACGACTTATGCCTTGTCACCGAGCTTAGTTTAGAACCGCTTGCGCGGCGCTTCGACTATTCCCGGCTTCCCTGCATTGACGGGCGGATTGCGATAGTTGGCTGACTTCGCGTTCCCACATAGCAAGCGGATTTCCCGCACTACGCGATCCCGACAGTTCTTTGATTTATTTGCGGCTTCAATTTGCGAATTTGTTTTATACCTTCTTTTGTAAGATGTTTTTTATTTCTTACGATTCCAGCAATCTTACAAAATAAATGAAAACTTTTTTGTTTTGAAGCGCTTTGCAACGAATATCGTTGAAAAAATGGAATAATCCTACCAATAATATCTTTATGCGAATTAACGGTATAACGATAGCATTGAACATGATTCTTGCGTTTTTCTTTCTGGAAATATACATTACCGCATCCTAACTTATCTTTTACTTTACCAAGTAAATCTTTGTCTTTTTCTTGCATCTTAATATGGAAATTAAGATCTATTCTCGCTCCGGCAATATACCTTAAAGAATTCACCACATTAACATAAAAACATCCTTCGCCGTCTGTTAAGCCAACGATATAATTTGCAGAAACCATCGGTTTTGTCCTTCCCGAGCGCATAAGTTTTTTATGCGCTTCGGTACTATGACGCAGCTGACTTCTTGTGATTGCTTTCATTGCCTCTATTATATCACAAGATCTCCTGGGGTCGCGTTATTTACGATTCCTGACATCCTTTCTGTGTTTTTAAGTAACCTTCTCTTTGACTCACCGCAAAGATCGGCTACAACAGTTGCAATAAAGGCTGCCATTTGTCACTTCGAACCCTTCGGTCCACGGATCGCTCCAGAGGACCTGTTCTTCGACTATATTGCTTGCGCAATAAGAGGATTTAAACCTCTTCGCGAATAATACTGCCCAGCGCATTTAATTTTGAGTACAAGACTCGAGAACGTATTCACCGCGGCGTTCTGATCCGCGATTACTAGCGATTCCAACTTCATGGAGTCAAGTTGCAGACTCCAATCCGAACTGGGACCGGTTTTGATGGGATTTGCTCCGCCTCGCGGCTTAGCGCCCCATTGTGCCGGCCATTGTAACATGCGTGTAGCCCAGGACATCAGAGGGCCATGCGGATTTGGCGTCATCCCCTCCTTCCTCCCAGCACTATTTTCCCGAACCGATGCTCCGGAAAATAATGCTGGGCGGTCTGCTGTGACAAATATAACACAGCACGGGGGTTGCGCTCGTTTCCCCACTGAAGGGAACAATTCAAACCACGAGCTGACGACCATATATAATCTGACAATTGACATTTAACTTTAACTAATGACAATTGACTAAGATTCTGTCCGTTATTACTAACGGTATGGACTATACCTTCACCGAAACACATAAATTATTTATGTGCTCGGGTCGGCATTTTACCAAGCGCATAAAATAAATTATGTGCTCGGTCTGATCTAAAAATATTTAGATCAAGTCTCTACGGGGTACAAATACTGATTTTTGTAATCTTAATGAATATGGATAAATTAAAGAAAGAAATTTATGTGTTTCTAATCTAGAAAAATACAGACAAAAAGTTTTTGCGCTCCGATAATTGTAGATTTTCATTTTCTTAAAACCTAGCGAATTCATTAACATTAAATCTTTTTGCGCTTCCTTTAAATTGCTATAAACAATGCGGCAGTCGCGATAAAAGTCCTTCGCGACTGAACCGTCTCCGTCAAATCTTCCAGCCATATAAGGAAAAATCATATCTTTGCTGATGAATTTCAGTATATTATTTTTGAACTCCCTAAACTTTCTTAACAATGGACGGCTATTTACATAGAGATGATATGCTTTTGTGCGCCTTTTAAATTTATCTGGGAGATAAATTCGCAATTTTAACCTTTCTGTTGGCAAAAATTTCAAGAAAAATTCTTCAAATTTTTTTATTAAATCAACTTTGGTATTGCTAATCCCAATACTGCTTGTCCGATGATAACCATCAGCGCACCATAATCCTACAATGTAAGCGTCGTCTTTTGTTTTAAGATTCCAAAAATCAGTATTTATACTTCCCACGGTATTACCCATACATAAATTTTAACATAAATGTATTAGGGTTCCACCGTTATGAGCCGATTTCTCCGTCCACCAACTGGCGGATCAGAGGGTGCCACTCTGCCTCTGGCAGAGAGTCGATAAAATCAACCATGCAGCACCTGTGCCGGCGTCCTTGTGAGACATCCGCCTTTCAGCGGACTTCACCGGCATTTCAAGTCCTGGTAAGGTTCTTCGTTCGTCATCGAATTAAACCGCATGTTCCACCGCTTGTGCGAGTCCCCGTCTATTCCTTTGAGTTTTAGCCTTGCGGCCGTACTTCCCAGGCGGCAGACTTAACGCGTTAGCTTCGCCACTCGAAGGGTCGATACTTCAAATAGCTAGTCTGCATCGTTTAGGGCGTGGAATACAAGGGTATCTACATTTTGTTGCTTATTATTGTTCTCAATAATGGTTAGAACATTTCTGTCTAACTCTTCACATTACTATGAAGATCGGACTATATCATATACCAATAAATGGTATCTCGGCGTATAGTCTCTACGGGGTCATATAAAATTAAAAATCAAATATTAAAATGTAAAATTTTAGTATCGCTTTCGCAATAATTTTAAATTTTAATTTATCATTTTAATTTTTTATTTTTGATTTTTAAATTTTTGTAGACTTCCCTCGGTATCGTCCTTTAAATAAAAGGGTTTTTACCGATATAGCCAAGTTTGCTTAGTGAATTTATTCACTAAGGGACTAGTTGTTTTATTATACCCTAATGGGTATCTAAACCAATCCTTTTTTATGCCCACGCTTTCGCTGGTCAGAGTCTGGAAGCGCGCCAGTTGATTGCTTTCGCTTTCGGCGTTCCCCTAGATATCAATGGATTTCACCCCTACACCTAGAGTTCCATCAACCTCTCGCGTCCTCAAAGTTTTGCCGTATCCTGTCCAGCCCCTCCGTTGAGCGGAAGGATTTAAAACAAGACTAACAAAACCTCCTAACAGCGCTTTACGCCCAGTGATTCCGGATAACGCTCGGGCCCCTCGTATTACCGCTGCTGCTGGCACGAGGTTAGCAGGCCCTTATTCCTCCAGTACTATCAATCCGGCCCTTGCGGACCAGACTTTATCCCGGAGAAAAGGAGTTTACATCCCGAGGGATTTCATCCTCCACGCGGCGTCGCTGGATCAGGCTTTCGCCCATTGTCCAATATTCTCGGCTGCTGCCACCCGTAGGTGTGGGACCCGTGTCGCAGTGTCCCTGGTGGGGAACAAGCTCTCACTCCCCCTAGCCGTCATCGCCTTGGTAGGCCGTTACCCTGCCAACTAGCTGATAGCGAGCAGGCGAATCTCCAAGCGGATTGCTCCGTTTACCCTTGCGGGAACTATCGGGAATTAGTCCGCCTTTCGGCGAATTATACCCGTCTTAGAGGAATCTACCTGCCTATTACTACCCCGTTTGCCGCTAACGCAATTATTGATGTAATCTCAAATCGTGTCCGCGCGACTTGCATGCCTTATCCACGCCGCCAGCGTTCATCCTGAGCCAGGATCAAACTCTCAATAATGATTTCACGGAACAGAACAGAATAAAATGACTGAATGAACGTATTTTGTGTTTGATTAAGTTTTTAAAGTACTTAACCATATAAGTTATAATATATTGTATAAAAATTCAAATTGATTTGTCAAATCTATAAAGCCGTTATTTTTCAATACATTATCCTTTTTCTTTCTGATTTTAAAAATTCAAGATATTTTTTAAAGCCGTCTAATTGGCCGTCATTTAATAAATTTAACGCCTCGTTAAAATTGACCCAGCGATGTTCCGTATGTTCATCGGACAACACTATGTTTCCGCCGGTATATTCAATTTCAAACCCCAGCATTAAAATTCTTTTTTCCGGTTTGCCTTTTTCTGTTACTTCGGGCCGACGATGACGAAAAATGCAAACAATACCGTTATTACGATATTTTACATTCGCGCCAAGTTCTTCTTTTAATTCTCGCGCAAGAATTTTTTCAAATGGCGTAAAAAATTCGTCGGGAGAAACACTCCCTCCGGGCAAATCCCATTTACCGGCAACATCCTTGCATAACAATATTCTATCTTCCTTAACCACAAAAGCTTTAGCCGCCACATTGTAGGTATCGCGAATCTCGTTATTCAAATCCATATTTTTATTTATATCAAAATTAAAAGGGAGCGCGCAAACGCAAAATATTTTAGAAATTAAACATTAGAAATTAGAAATTTATTTATACGCCTCTCTCGTATATTTATTAGACGGGTCCCAAGCCATCCAACTTCGCAAACCTGCGTCATAAATCGCCTGTTTTTCTTTTTTAATCATTTCGGCGTTATATGTCGCGCCCAAATCAAAATCCTGAATCCAGGGACGGAGCTTGGCCGGCGTGCTTGAAGCTTTGATCAATCTATCCGCAGCCGTGGTCATCGCTTCAAAAATTATTTCATAAGGATGCTCCGCCGGATTTTTGAAATTATTATAATTTTTCGGATAGTGCGACGGATAAACCATTGGCGCGATATAATCAAAATACGGCTCGGCTTTTTCTAAAACCTGGCCAATATTCAAGTCGTTGGTTTCGGTCGCGATAAATCCGAATAAATCGACGGAAAGCGGAATTTTTAAACCCGCAAGCTCTGTTTTTAAATATTTAAAAAACGATTCAAGAGCCGCGACTCTTCCCTCTTGAGTATTTGGTTTTATGGGATACTCCATATTTTCCATTTTTCCGTCCGATGGAAAACGGACATAATCAAAATTCAATTCGTCAAAGCCGGCTTTTTCGGCTTGTCTCGCGATTTTTATGTGATAATCCCAAACATCTTTTTTGGTCGGGTCAAGCCAGGCAATGCCTTTATGGTCCAGCCAAACTCCTCCTTTTTTGTTTTTAACGGCTAAATCCGGCCTGATTTTCGCCAAATAAGGGTCTTGAAAAACAACAATTCTTCCGATTGCGTAAATATTTTTCTTATGAAGTTCGCCTATAAATTCCTTTATGTCGAGAATTCTTTTTTCAATTGAGCCGAGATTTATAATTTCCGAGTCATCCATTTCAAAGGCGATGCGGCCGGAATAGTCCTTGATATCAATGACCATGGAATTTATTTCCGATTCTTCCGCGAATTTAATCAACTCGTCTCTTCTTTGGATAAAACCGGCGGTGTAGCTCGTCAAATAAATCGCCCTGACCGCGTCCGGAGTTTTCAGATGCGTAGGCCCCTTTTCTTTAATCATTACGACTTTCGCTTCTTTGTCGCCGGAAAAATAATAAACAGGCAAAAAAACAAACTTGCTTAAAAACAAATTCAGTCCGAAAAAAACCGCGAAAATAAAACTGAACCAAATAAAATATTTCCTGTAGCCGGCCATTTTTTTAAAAAAAGACGCCCCGCCTTTTTTGCGGGCGAGGTGTCTTTTTTTAAAAAACTCTTATATTAATTTAGACACTACATCTGCGAACCGCCTTCCCCTCCTCCGAGCGCGCTCTTGAAGCCCAAAACGGCGATTATCAAACCGACAACGATCAAAACTATTTTCCAAATCCCGGCGGGAATGCCGATGATACCGGCAACTATGACAATTATTCCGAGAATTCCATTAAGCCAATTTAACATATTAAATATCGGATTTTAATAAAATTTATAATCGTAATCGACCAATTCTTGCCCGCAAAAGGCAAGCTAATAAATTCTTGATTGCAGAAGTTATTGTTTATTCTATTAAATCTAATCCGGCATAGTCAATAAAGTTTTCCACATTTACCCCGTTAGAGAATGCCAAGCGGCTTGCCGCCGGGTCTGGCTCAATACGAGCGCGGGGTCCAGTGCCCCGCGCTCGTTCTCTAACGGGGTTTACTTGAATTTGGAAACGAATTCGCTGTTTTTGAGCCAAAATCGCCAATGAATTTTTGACCAACGCGGGCCGGCGTAATCAATGCCGATTCTCGGCCCTTTTGCGATTTGAGAAGGTTTAATTTTCTCTCCCCCGTCTTCCAGCCAAATTCTGCTTGATTTAACCGTATCTTCGCCGTAAAAAGATTTGTCAAACTTGAAATATCCGCACAATTTCCCCGGCCCATTCGCTTTGTTTAAGTATCTTGTATTTAGTATCTTGTATTTAGTATTTACAACTGGCTCAACAGCGCGGATTAACACGCACTCTGGTTTGCCTTCTTTATAAGTTGAGATATTAAATTGCCAGTGCATTCCGTAAACCAAATAAATATAAATATGGCCGCCTTTTAAAAATTCAGCGCGGTTTCGCGCCGTTTGCTTTCCGCCGTAAGCGTGGCTCGCTTTATCTTTTGGTCCGACATACGCTTCGGTTTCAACAATCTTGCCGACGATTTTTCCGCCGCGGTATTTCCTAACCAAATATTTTCCCAATAAATTTTTCGCAACTTTTAGTGTCGACTGGAGAAAAAAATCTCTTTTAAGCTTCATAATTTTGTTATTTTAACACAAATTAACATTGATTAATAAAATTAAAAGGGACCAAAACGATATGTCACCGTCTTGGTCCCCTAAATTTAAAAAGGAGGGTGAAGGTATGCGCTAAGCGCGCGCATATTCAGCTTCCTCGTTCTTTTCTTTCGCCTTCTTTGTAAGATGTTCTTGATCAATTATCTTCCAGGCAGATCTCATGCCGATGTTGGCGATAAGAATCAAAACAACGAGGAAACAAAAAGCAAGGAAATACGACAACCGATCCTTTTCTAGCTGGATGAAAGCCCTTCCATCCTTTATCACCATAGATACAGGTTTTAATCCAGCTTTCTCAATACTTGGCCCTATAACCGCATATGAAAAAAAGGTGTCTTGAAACTCAATGAAATAGCAAAGAGTCTTCCCATCATAAAAAATATTAATTTGTTTATCTCCTCTTATTTTTTCAAGAGAAGCTAAACTGGGAACATCCGCTCTTTTCTTGTTATTATTCCAAAAAAAAGAGAAAGGTTTGATCGGATTGAGCTTCGAATTTGGCGGAATATAAATTCCCTCCACTTTGATTGGCTCCGGAAGGGGCGATACATAACCTTCTATAAGCCAGCCTATCGCTATAAAGCAAAGGCCAAGAAAAAAATTAAAAAATACCAAACCCATGATGGGTAAAGGTTTCTTCATTGCCTTGCCCTCCGTTGCGGTTAAAGTTTAAAAAAAGAACTATCCATTTATGCCTGTTTTAAGATAACAAAATACAATAAAAAAGTCAATATAATAAAAGGGGGCGATCATATCTATAATCAATGTATATTTATGCTTCGCCTATATAATACGCTTAGCAAAAAAATTGAGGTTTTTAAGCCACTCAATAAAAAAGAAGTCCGGATGTATAACTGCGGGCCGACTGTTTATGATTACGCCCATATCGGAAATTTAAGGTCCTATGTTTTTGTTGACCTTTTGAAAAGATACCTCCGCTATTCCGGCTACAAAGTAAAACATATTACGAATATCACCGATGTGGACGACAAAACAATAAAAGGAAGCCGGCAGAGTCGCCAATCTTTGAAAGAATACACGGATTTTTATTTAAAAGAATTTATCAAAGATATTAAAACGCTCAATGTGGAATTTCCGGAAAAAATGCCAAGAGCCGCAAAACACATCAACGAGATGACAGATTTAATAAAAATTCTGTTAAAAAAGGGCTATGCCTATGAGTCCGACCATTCAATTTATTTTAAAATTTCAAAAGCGAAAGATTACGGAAAATTGGCGGGCGTTAAAAAACAGGATTTGAATCGCGCCGCAAAAATATCCGTAATTGAAGACGAATACAAAAAAGAAAATATGAGCGACTTCGCCCTTTGGAAAGGCTGGAAACCGCAAGACAGGAATGTTTTTTGGAAAACCAAAATCGGCAAAGGAAGGCCGGGTTGGCATATAGAATGCTCGGCGATGAGCATAAAATATCTGGGAAAAAGTTTTGACATTCATCTCGGCGGAATTGATTTGATTTTTCCCCACCATACCAATGAAATAGCCCAGTCAGAATCGGCGACCAATAAAAAATTCGTCAATTACTGGCTCCATAACGCTCATTTGCTGGTAAATGGCGAAAAAATGTCCAAATCACTCGGAAATTTTTACACTCTAAAAGACATCGCAAAAAAGGGATACAATCCCCTGCTTTTAAGATTGATTCTGCTTAAAACCC
>MHMS01000003.1 GCA_001821615.1 Candidatus Niyogibacteria bacterium RIFCSPLOWO2_12_FULL_41_13
ACCAATACCATTCTTTACACCACGGCGGCCGATGCTCTGGCTTCCAATACCAACTTTATTTTTGACGGAACTAACCTCGGCATCGGCACTACTTCTCCCTGGGCAAAACTGGCGGTCAATCCTGTTGCCGGCGACACCAACCAGTTTGTTGTCGGCTCTTCCACCGCCACGAGTTTCGTCATCACTCCGGCGGGCAGAGTCGGCATCGGGACGGCGAGTCCAGAAGTGAAATTACAAGTTGAAGGTTCATCCACTAGCGATATATCACAGTCCATTTCCAACACAGGGACAGGTGATGGCCGACTTCTGTTTCTTGTGAATAGTAAAACAGACCATTCAGAGATAAGAGGTATCGCGGGTAAGCATTTGACTTTTAGGACTGGCGGGACGGTAGGCGTAACTGATGCCACTGAAAAAATGAGAATTGAAAGCGGCGGCAACGTCGGCGTCGGCACCACCTCGCCCTATGCCAAACTCTCAGTTGTTGGCCAGACTGTGGCGGAATATTTTACGGCGACTTCAACAACAGCCACCAGCACCATAGCAGGCGGTTTGACAGTAGATAGTAATACCCTAGTCGTGGATTATAGCACCAACAGAGTCGGCATCGGGACGACGAGCCCCGATGCACCTCTTCAAATTATGGCATCTAATGATCCCAACCAAATTGGGCTTCATGTGACTAGTCCAGATACAGACGGATCTGTTATACTCTTGACTGGAGGAGGTGTTGGAGCAAGAGATTATTGGATTTTTTCTTCGGGTTCAGCTAATGCGATTGGCGCTGGAAAATTATCCTTGGGTGTTGATGGATCAACTGCTATAGCAATTGATTCCTCCGGCCAAGTCGGCATCGGGACGGGGAGTCCGGGGGCACAGTTAGATCTTTCCACCGATTCTGCTCGAAAATTGACCACCACCACCTGGACGACCGGCTCAGACGTTCGTATTAAAACCAATATCCAAAGCATCGGCGATGGCTTGGATATTATCAGCCGAGTTCGGCCGGTCAAGTTCAATTACACTCCGGAATTCCTGGCCGCTCACCCCAGCGCCCAGGATGTGGATTATTACAACTTTATTGCCCAAGAATACCAGCAGGTCTTTCCCGACAGCGTCAGCACTTCCACCGACGGTTTGCTATATCTTAATTCATCAAATATGATTCCTTACGCGATTGCCGGAATTAAAGAGCTTGACCAGAGAACCGCAGGATTTAATTCAATCTATTCATCAACTTCCACTCCGGCAATGTATATTGATGCCCTCGGCAACATCGGCGTCGGGACCACTTCTCCGGCATACAAGCTCCATGTCTTGGGCGACATTGCCGCTCAATCATTCGTCAATATCTCAACCAGCGATTCTAAAAAAGACATCTCTTATATTGGCGAGAGCGAAAACGAAGACGCTCTCAATAAAATTAAAAACATCAATATTGCCAGATACCGTTATTTAAACGAAGACGAAAACGCTCCCTTGCGGCTCGGGCTGATTGCCGAAGAATCGCCGCCGGAAATTCTTTCTGTTTCCGGCAAAGGAGTGGATATTTACAAACTTTCAACCTTTATATTGGCGGGTGTTAAACAACAACAAAAACAGATTGAAAATCTCAATTTGAAAATAAGCGACTTGCAGGCGCGAGTAAGCGGACTTAACGGGGCTTCTTACGATTCTAATTCTCTTTTCGCCCTTTTCTTGGATTGGTTAAAAGACAAGATTGTGGCGGTAAAGGAACTGGCGGTGGGCAGTCAAGATAAACCAACCGGCATTACTTTGTATGACAAGGCAACCGGTAAGCCCTATTGTCTTGAAATCGTAAATGGCGCGCCGGTTTCCACTCCGGGCGAGTGCGATTCCATTCAGATAAATACATCAGTCGCGGCTTCGCCAGTTTTGCCGCCAGACACCTCCGCCTTCGCTGAAGCTTCGGCGGACAAGGAGCCGCCGGTGATTATTATCCGTGGAAACAATCCGGCGGAAATTCAAGTCGGAACAACCTACGGCGACTTGGGCGCTTCGGCAACCGACAATATTGACGGCGACATCTCAAATCTAATAAGAACTTTTCTCAATGGAGTTTTAGTTGAGGTTGTTCAAATTGATACTTCCACGACCTCCACTTCCACTGTTGAATACGCGGTTTCCGACAAAGCCGGCAACGCCGCCACCTCAAGCCGACAGGTGATAGTTAATTAACCATAGGCGGGGACAATTGACGAAATATGAATAATTTTGATAAAATTAAAAAATGAAGAAAAAACATATAACAGCGTTTGTTCAGACGCAGTATGGGCGATACGAATGTCTATTAGAATCTGATGAGAAGAAAGGATTTATCGTAACGGCGTCGGGACTGCCAGGCGTCACTACATGGGGAAAAAACATTGCCCATGCAAAAAAAATGGCTAAGGAGGCCATTGAACTTTGTATTGAATGTCGCGTTGAGACTTCACTCCATGGGTTTAAAACAAAGTCAAAAACACCAACGAAAGAATTACTCACGATATGAGTATTGTCCCGATACTTGCTCCTATCTGGCTTACTCATCCGACTACTCAACGAAGCGCTACTATCGCGATGCATACAAAAGACTTTTCCCGCAGAATGATCTCCATAATCTTAAAACAGGCCGGAATTTCAATTCAAGAATTTCTTCGTCTACTGAAAAAATAATATTCTTAAATACGTGGTTTCCGACCAAGCCGGCAACGCCGCCACCTCAAGCCGGCAGGTGATAGTTTACGATATCGCCGGGGAATAAAAATTGACAGTAATTTTTAAAAGAATATAATAAGAATATATGGTAAAAATCATTGAGAAAAGTTCAATAAAAATAGGTAAAGAGCCAGTGGTGATTTTGCCTTTAAAGGAATATGAAAAATTGCAAAAAAGCGCAATACCAACTTATTATTTGAAGGGAAAGGAAGCCGAAGAATTAGATAAACTGGTAGAAGAAGGTTTGAGAGATCACGGTTTGGTAAAAACCAGAAAAATCAAATCTTTGAGTGATTTAGATTAATCTCATGGAAATAAAGGATATTTTTACTCATCCAAGGTTTGATAAGAGTTATAAAAAACTACCGCGCGAAATAAAAGAAAAAGTTAAACAAAAGGAGAAAATATTCCGGGAAAATCCATTTGACCCAAGATTAAAAACACATAAGTTGCATGGTAAAGAAAAAGAAGCTTTGGCTTTTTGGATAAATTATTATTATCGGGTTAAATTTATTTTCCTCAACGATAGAGAAGTTTTATTTTTAGATGTCGGCGCTCACGAGATTTATAAATAATTATTTTCTAATCAGCGACCTCAATTCCCATCTGTTTTGCCGTTCCTTCAATTATTTTTGCGGCTTTTTCCAGGTCGTCAGTATTGAGGTCTTCCAGTTTCTGTTTTGCGATTTCTTGGATTTGGGATTTTGTAACCTTCCCGGCCTTTTGAGAAAGGGGATTGGCCGAGCCCTTTTCTATACCGGCGGCTTTTTTCAAAAAATCCGAAGCCGGCGGAGATTTTAATTTGAAGGCAAAACTCCTGTCTTCATAGATGGTGATTTCAACGGGAATAATAGTCCCTTTTTTGTCTTGCGTTGCTTCGTTAAACTGTTTGATGAATTCTCCGATGTTTATTCCGTGTTGGGCCAAAGAGGGGCCGACCGGAGGCGCGGGCGTTGCCGTTCCCCCGGGGATTTGAAGTTTAACGATTGTTTTGATTGGCTTTGCCATTATAATTTTTTTATTTGCAAAAAGTCCAGTTCAACCGGCGTTTCGCGGCCGAAAATGGAAACTAAAACTTTTATTTTGCCTCTTCCTTCGTCAACTTCGGAAATTTTTCCCTCCTGGTCTTTAAAAGGGCCGTCGGTGATTTTAACCAAATCTCCGATTTTGACTTCCATTTTGTATTTTGGTTCGGTCTCGCCCATTTTTTTGAATAAAGTTTCCACCTCTTCGTTAGGCAGGGGAATGGGCGTTGTTCCGGAGCCGATAAAGCCCGTCACTTTCGGAGTGTTCCTGACGGCGTACCACGAGTCGTCCGTAACGATCATTTCAACCAGGACATAGCCGGGATAAATTTTTTCTTCAACGGTATAGCGCTTGCCGCCCCTGATTTTGATTTTCTTTTCTTTCGGCACAACGACATTGAAAATTTTATCCTGCATTTCCAAAGATTCAATTCTCTGTTTCAAGTTGCGCGCCACCACTTCTTCGTATCCGGAATAAGTGTGGATCGCGTACCAATTTTTTGTTTGTTCGGCCGTCTGTTTCATATCATTGCTTATGTTCCAACGATGAATTTATTTATTAAATTTTGGAAAAGATAATCCAGAGAGCCCAAAAACGCGGAAACCGCAAGGGAAATCGCGATGATTAAAATGGTGTATTTTATCGTTTCTTTGCGGTTCGGCCAATTAACCTGATTTAGTTCTGTTTTTGACGCTTTAAAATATTCAATAATGCTTGAAAAAACGCTCATAATGTTGAGGATATACGATGTTTGTGTTAAAGTCAATTTATTGTTCAAGCCGGCATAGTTCAACGGCAGAACGAGGGACTCATAAACCCTAAAAAGAGGTTCAACTCCTCTTGCCGGCATAAAGCATTTGATTTTATTTAATGTTTCTGATAGATTTTCAAAGGATAAAAATCTTCTTTAATTTAATTAATTTTTCAGAAAGGACGGTTAAGAAGATGAATACAGGAATAAACAAGGAGGGTTTTGGAGCATGGCGTGCGGAAGAAGAATTTTCTAAGGTCTTGGGGCGGCATGATGATTTTTCGAACACCGCTCGCGAAGCCGCCAAAGTTTTGGCGGAAAGGTGCGAGGAATATGTTCTCGGCATTAATTCCGAAGAAATTTTGATAGTGCCGGTTTTAAGAGCCGGGAAAGCGCTTCAAAAAACTTTTTTTGAAAAATTCCCCGGGGCTCGTTTAGGATTGATAAACATCGAGAGCGGTTCGTTGCTCACCGCTTGTTCTTATAAGCCGCGCAAGGTAATCATTTTAGAACCGATGATTGCCACTGGCGGCTCGGTAAAACAAGCGGCGCAAGAAATCATTAAAGCAACCGGTGTTTGCCCCGGCGATATCATAGTATGTTCGGTGTTTTCAAGCCGGGAAGGAGGAGAATCCCTTATAAAAGAATTTCCGGGGTTAAAATTGATAACTCTTTCAGGCGATCATCGTTTGAACGACAATGGTTACATTTTAATTCCCAATGGTCAAGGAGGATTTTACTCTTTTGATTTTAGCGATGGAGGTGAAGAGCTGTGGATTAGCAGACCCGGATCCAGATCCAGATAATGTTTTATAGGGGGTGTAGCAATAAGATGCGATTCGCACTACAAAGCGCCGGACAGTGAAACAGTGGGCTTAATCCGTTTTTGCGGGTTAAGCCCTTTTTATTTGAAAAATTCGGCCGTATTGGGTATGATAAAATTGTTAAAGATTTAATATTTTTTTAAATTTATGCCGATCTTTAAAAAGAAAGACGAGAAATTTTTTAGAAAGTGGTCGTCGCAAATGGCTTACATTTTAGGAAAAGAAAGAGAAAAATTTTTGAAAAATTTATAAATGGGCGCGTGGTGTAGCCTGGTTAACATATTCCCCTGTCACGGGAAAGATCACGGGTTCAAATCCCGTCACGCCCGCAAGTGGTTTTTAAAAATGAGTAGTGAAAATACCCTATTTTATGGCAATGATTATTGACGGGAAAATTATCGCGGAAAGAATCAAAAACGAGCTGAAAGGAAAATTGATTTTAATCAAAAAAGAATTAAGATTGGCGATTATTGAAGCCGGCGCGTCCGAAGCGAGCCGGAAATTTTTGGAACAAAAAATCAAATTCGCCGATGGTTTGGGGATTGAAACGAAAGAGTACAAATTTTCTTTGGATATTTCCACCACCAAGTTTCGCAAAGAGCTTAAAAAAATCGTTCATTTGAAAAAAAACAGCGGCGTAATAATTCAGCTTCCCCTGCCGGAACAAATAAATGTCCAGTATATTTTAAACGCCATTCCGCCGGAAAAAGATATTGATGTTTTATCAAGTCGGGCGATTGGAGATTTTGCGACCGGACGCGGCAAAATTTCGCCGCCGGTTGTTGAAGCGTTAAAAGAAGTTTTCAAAGAATACAAAATTGATCTTAACGGAAAAAAAGTCGCGATTGTCGGCAGAGGGAAATTAGTAGGGAAGCCGCTCGCGCTCTGGTTTTTAAGCCAGCCGGTAATTTTAACCGTGGCTGGAAGCGAAGCGGGCAAAGGATTGGGTGAAATTACAAGCCAAGCCGATATTTTAATTTCCGGCGTTGGAAAGCCGAATTTAATTTCCGGAGAAATGCTCAAAAAAGGAGCGATTTGTTTGGATTTTGGAACAAGTGAATCAGAGGGCAAATTAGCCGGCGATTTTGATTTTGAAAGCGCAAAAGAAAAGGCCGGTTTGCTCTCTCCGGTCCCGGGCGGCTTGGGACCGATTGTCGTCGCCTGCGTTTTTAAAAATCTAGTATCTTTAAATTCTAAATTCTAAAAATTATGGAAGCAAGCATTGTTTTATCAGTCAACAATTTTGTAAGCCAGTCGCAATTTTTAAGCTGGTTAATTTGGTTTTTTGCGACTTATTTTGTCGGACTGATATTTTTCATTTTCTTCTGGTTTATTATTTTTGCCGCGGATAAAAAACAGGAACTTAAAATCGCTTTTTATGTTTTGCTTTCAGCCGCTATGGCGAGAGGAGTGACGGAAATCATCAGGTTTTTTTACCATAAACCAAGGCCTTTTGAGGTCATCGGCGGGATAAATAAGCTTTTTTCCGAATTTTCGCCGGCGTTTCCGTCCGGGCACGCCACTTTTTTCTTTGCTTTCGCAACAGCGGTTTTTCTTTACCATCGGAAATTAGGAATGATTTTTTTCGCGATGGCTTTGATTAATTCTTTGGCGAGAGTGGCTTCGGGAGTCCATTGGCCAAGCGATGTGTTAGCCGGCGCGGCAGTCGGAATAATCACGGCTTTAATTTTATTTAAAGCATTTGAAAAAATCAGGTCAAAATTTGAGCGAAGATTAAAAGCGATAGATAAAAATTGATTTGCCGGCTCTGGCAACGGGTTCTTGCCGGCGAAGCCACTCATAGCTGTCTTCGGGTTTTTTAACAAAACCCTTGACTGGTTTTCCGAAAGCTCCTTGCCGGAAAGTGGCGGAAATCGCAAACCAACCGCTTGGCTTTTCTCGCGAGGACCACCACGGTTCGTATTTTTCTCCAAGCTCGTATTTCGGATTCCCGCCGCCGAAATAATCAATATTTATTTTTTCTATTTGATTTTTTTCAACGAAGTATTTGAGCCGTTTTAAATCCTGTCCCCAATCGTAATTAGAATCCACGATGAATTTATAGCCGTTATCCGCGCCTCCTGCCAGAACATTATAATACGGGAGATAATAAGGGAAAGCGAAAATCACCTCAAATGTTATCCAGCCGAGCATCGCGGCGACAAAAATATATTTGGGAATTGATTTGAAAAAGCGTTCGTAAACGGAATAGAGCCATTCTCGCCAATTCCGGGGATTGTTGTACGAGTAGCGGTGAATCCAAAGAACCAATCCCCGCGCGACTAAAAAATAAATAAATGGCAAGGTTGGCATAATATGGCGCACCCCGATGTTCAGAGGACTTGCGATTGACATAAGCCAATAAACGCCGATAAACGACAAACTCATAAATATAAAGAAATTATCCCGCGCCCATTCAATCAAAGATTCAATATTTTTTTCATTCCGGCGAAAAGGGGAATGAAGGAAGGAACGGAAGGCAAGGAATAAAACAAGCAAAGTTAAAATATGAAAAGCAAGCTGTTCTTTGAGAAGATAAGCCATCGGAAAATAGCTTTTCCAGCCGACGGCGGAAACTTCGCCCCAATAGTAGCCGGTGTTTCCGGCTGAAGAGCGCTGGGAAACCATCTGCAAGCCGAGGAGATATTGGCTATAGCCGCGCAAAACTGGTTTGTCCGCCATCCAGACGGTCAAATCGGCGGGCGTTCTTGATTTGAATGAAGTCAAAATTAATTTCGCGTCGCTCGCTTGTTTTTCAGCCGGATAATTCCAAACATGGTATTGATAGACAATGCCGATTAAGAGCGCGGCAAGGGCGAAAATCGCGCCAAGCTTGACGAGAAATTGTCCTTCTTCCTTCGCGAGATGAATCAGTTTTTCTTTGGGGGAGTAAAGATTTTTTAAATGGTCAAAGTTTTTTAAAAAAATAAAAAGGAGGCCGAAAACAACAAAAAGAGGAACAAGAATAAAAAGGGAAAATTTTAAAAGCATGGCTGCGCCGAGAGCGAGTCCGGCGAAGATGAGCGTTTTTTTGTCGTTTTTTTCAAGGAATTTGTGGAAAGCTAGCAGTCCCAAAAAAAATCCGAAAGCCGCGCCCAAGTCGGTGGTGACATAGCGCGAATGGGCAAGAATTGTCGGCGAAAAAACGAAGAAAAATAAAGTTAAAAGCGCGATTTTGTCGCCGTAAAGCCTTCCGAGCCAAATAAACAAGAGCCAGCCGAAAAAAATCGCGAGGAGCATTATTGGAATTCTTGACCAGAAAATGATTTGGTCGGCGTTGTTCCCCGATTCGTAAAGAAAAATTCTGCCGACATCCCATTGGCCGTTTACATATTTTTGCCAAACGTCGCTTTCAGTCGGAAATTTCAGATTTAAAAACAAAAGAGGTACAGCGGCCAAATCTTTTATTAAAGGAGGGTGTTCGGGATTAAGACGATAGTCCTGCAAAGCAACGTAAGAGTAAGCCGCCGGAATATGGGCGAGCTCGTCCATCGTGGCGGAATCGTTTAAAGCGGAAAAAAACAAAAGAATAAAAAATATTCCTAAGAGCG
>MHMS01000004.1:0-1390 GCA_001821615.1 Candidatus Niyogibacteria bacterium RIFCSPLOWO2_12_FULL_41_13
GACAAACATGCAAGATAAGAGCGGCTTTCTGACAAATCACTTCTTTGTGGCTTTTCTCGTAATCGAGATTGCGACCGCTTCCGTTGCCATTTTGGTAACACTTATCCATCTTGGACAACAACTCCCCCAATTCATCCAAGCATTGAACAACTGTTTTCTCTCTTTTAGTAAGAGCGACTGACAATTTCGTTATTCTATTTGAAATTACCGCTAGTTCTTGCAACTTCCCCAATTCTTTTATCATCCGCTTCATTCTCCCTTCTTTATGGTTTTTTGATATTTAAAATTTAAGAACATCCCTACAGGAATTATACTAAAAAAAGAGGAAAAAGTCAAATTTTTCTGCGGGACTAGGATTCGAACCTAGATACTCAGCTTCAAAGGCTAATGTCCTACCATTAGACGATCCCGCAATGTTTTAAATTTTACTAATAATCCTATACAACGCAAGCTCCAAGGGCAAGTAAGGAATGGCGGTTGTTGAAATCGCGCGGTGAACTTCAAGAAAATTGATTAAAATCATTTCATATTGGCTTGGATTAAGTTTGCGGTGATTTTCGGAAATAAAACCGAATTCGCTCTCTCCGAGAATATCTTTTAATTCTTTTTGATAATCCGGCTCAAGATTGAGCAAATACATATACCTGAAAATTCTCAAAAGAAATTTTGTAAAAATTTTCGCGTCTAAATTATTTTCTTCCGCCGAACGAATCAACAACAAGCCGTTTTCAACTTTTTTTTCCAAAATCGCCTTGATTAAGTTTTGAACCAATTCCTGCGACGGCGCGCCCAGAATTTCAAGCGCGGTTTTTTCTTTTATCGGACTTTCTCCGGCGGCGATGATTTTTCCCAAATAGCCATGGGCGTCTCTTAAAGAGCCGTCGGCGAAAAAACCGATAAGCCAGACGGCTTCTTTGGCGATTTCAATTTTTTCTTTTTTAGCTATGTCAAAAATGTTCTCGGCAATCAGTTTTTCCGGAATTCTTTTGAAATGATATTGCTCGGTTCTTGAAATAATCGTCTGGGGCAGTTTATCCGGCGAAGTCGTCGCCAAAATGAAAATAATGTGTTTGGGCGGCTCTTCAAGGGTTTTTAAAAGAGCGTTAAACGCCTCGCGGGTGAGCATATGAACTTCGTCAACAATATACACCCGAAATCGGTTTTTAAAGGGCAAAAAATTCACCGCTTCTTTCAGCGCCCGAACTTCGTCAATTCCGCGATTTGAAGCGGCGTCTATTTCAACCAAATCAAGGGTTTTGCCGGAATTGAATTCCTCGCATTGAGCGCAGTTATCGCAGGGTTTGTTTTTTTCATCAAGGCAATTTACGGCTTTTGCCAAAATTCTCGCGACCGTGGTTTTCCCCGTGCCGTGCTTGCCAGTGAATAAATA
>MHMS01000004.1:1400-37595 GCA_001821615.1 Candidatus Niyogibacteria bacterium RIFCSPLOWO2_12_FULL_41_13
AGTTTTTTTTGATTGACGGCGTTTTTCAAAACTTTGATAATCGCGCCTTGTCCGACAACTTCGTCAAAATTTTTCGGCCGATATTTGCGATAGAGAACAAACGGCTCCATATTACTTTTTAAACGCTTTTACGATTTGCTCCATTTCTCCTTTCATTATTTTTTCAATATTTGACCAGGATTTTTTGAGGCGATGGTCGGTGATTCTGTCCTGCAAAAAATTATAAGTTCTTATTTTTTCGGCTCTTTCCTGCGCGCCCATCTGCTCTTTCCGCAAAGCGCCTGTTTTTGCTTTTTGCTCTTCTTCTCTTTGCCGAATCAATTTCGCCTTTAAAATTTCAAGAGCGATTTCGCGATTTTGCTGTTGATTGCGTTCGCTTTGGGACGAGACGACTATGCCGGTCGGCTTATGCAAAATCCGAACCGCTGTTTCCACTTTATTGACATTCTGCCCTCCGGGGCCCCCGGCTCTAAAAAAATTTATCTCCAAATCATCCGGCTTGATTTCCATTTTTTCTTCCGGATATTCTCCCAAAACCGCGATTGAAACGGTGGAAGTGTGAATCCTGCCTGATTTTTCTGTTTTCGGAATCCGCTGAACGCGATGAACCCCGCCTTCATGCGACAAAGCGCCGTATGATTCTTCCTTTTTTATTCTGAAAACAACCTCTTTAAAACCGCCGACATCTCCCCGCTTTTGGCTCAAAATGGAAACCGGCCAATTTTGCTTGTTGGCGTATCTGATATACATATCGGCCAAATCGCCGACAAAAAGACTGGCTTCTTCTCCGCCGGCGCCGGCCCGTATTTCAACAATAATTGATTTGGGCGCGGTCATTATTTTTTCTTTTTCGCCTGCCTTGCCCTGAATTTCTCCACCCGGCCGGCCGTGTCAATGAACTTCCCTTTGCCGGTGTAAAAAGGATGGCAATTTGAACAAATCTCAACTTCAGTTTTTTCCTTTGTTGAGCCGGTTTTACGGCTCGCTCCGCAAGCGCATTTTATTTCCGCTTCGCTGAAATATTTCGGATGAATGTCTTTTTTCATGGTCAAATAATATCAAATTGTTGTATTTTTCGCAACTTTATGCTAATTTAAAACTTATGAATATCGCTAAATTTTCTCCCGTGGACATTGAAGAACGCAAAAAATGGGATTTTCGGCCGGGAGACAAAATAAAAGTTTGGTATAAAATCAAAGAGGGCGACAAAACAAGAAGCCAGGTTCTGGACGGAATCGTTATCGCCCGCAAACACAATTTTGAACCGGGCGCGACTTTTACAATCAGGAAAATTCGCGAAGGAGTGGGGGTGGAACATATTTTCCCGATTTACTCGCCGAACATAGAAAAACTTGAAATTACTCAAAAAGGCAAAGCGCGCCGAGCGAAATTATATTACATCCGCGAAAAAGCCGCCAAAGAAATTAAGAAGAGAATGAAGCAAATAAAAATGGAAAAGGCGGAAATTCCGGCGGAAATTCCCGAAGAACAAAAAGAGGTCAAAAAGGAATAACGCGCGGGTGCTGTAACGGTAGCCAGGCTGGCTTGAGGTGCCAGTGTCCGCAAGGACGTGGAGGTTCAAGTCCTCTCCCGCGCATAAATTCCGCCGCGCCGCCCAAAACAATAAAAGAAAAAAATTTTAATCCCGAGGTCGAGTTTATAACTAATCAATAAAATTATGATTGAACAATTCAAGGGAGAAAAGGGCCCTGCTCCAGAAAATTTAGAAAACCAAAAACACCGAGAGTTGCAAGAAGCCATGGACGAGGAAAATCGAATAATGACAGAAATTGAAAAAGTCTTTGCTAATACGCCGGATAAAGTAGAAGCCGAAAAAATCATACTCGAAAACTGGGCTCCTTTAATGGACGAGGCAATGAAGAAATCTGGCGAAGCCCAAAAAGCATGGTCTGACGCAATGCGTGAAGCCTACGAGCGCGAAAAAAAAGAACTGGATGATATGGAAAAAGATTTAAATAAGGGGTAGTTTGCCAACTATGGAGGTTCAACCTCCATAGTTCAGGGCGAATCCAAAACCCCAGAAAAATAGTTTGCCCTGCCGAGTCCGCATTAGTTCTTCTTCTCGAAAAAGGTTCGCGCAAAGTGTATAATTACAGCATAAACTCCGCCGTGCCGCTCAAAACAAAAAAATTTTTAATCATTAAATTCATAAGATTTGAGACAAGAAACAGCAGAGAAGCTGATTTTTTGTTGGGTTTGACTTCTGGCCCATAGTATGTTATTCTTAACGACATTAAGCTAGAGTGGCTTAATTTGCACATTCCCAACAACAGAAAGGAGCGAAAGCGATGAAAGAGAAACGAGCACCAGGCAACACGACCAAGCAGGTGGAGAAGAACCCGATGGGTTTCTTCGCCGACGCGACGGTCCAGGGCGGAAGCGAAGCGATTCTTTGTCAGGAGGCGCAGGGTCAGCGTTCGTTCGTCAAAAGCGACACTCTCCCGACGGACATTCGCCACAGCGATTATGACGCGAAGGCGATCCTCGAGGCCGCGGGCGTGAAGTTCCTCGGCGTCGTGGAAGGCGACGACATGTTTCAGTACGTCGAGTTACCGCAGGGCTGGAAGAGGGTGGAGACCGATCACTCCATGTGGTCGAAGCTCGTGGACGACAAGGGTCGCGAGCGTGCCTGCATCTTCTACAAGGCGGCGTTCTATGATCGTAGCGCCCACATGTTGCTTTTCTGTCGGTACGGCGTGTCGTTCAATTACGACGGTTTTGACAAGGAGAGCGTCGCTGTCGCGAACGTCATGGACGACGACAAGGTGATTCACACCACCGAGCCGATTCCCGCCAACGGCAAGAAGCGCTACGACATGAAAGACAGGGCGAACAAGGTCGCCGTCGAGTGGCTCGACGCGAACCACCCCGACTGGCGGAACCCCGGTGCCTACTGGGACTAGCTCCAACTCGAAGTGAACCGAGTATGTTCACACCAGGGCCCCTCGCGGAATTCAATTCTGCTTGGGGCTCTATCTTTTTCTAAAACCATTGCCAACTATGGAGGTTCAACCTCCATACACTCCATACAAACCTCCTTACAAAATTTTTCGCCGCCAAATCAATTAAGAACTGCTCTTTAACTATGGGGGTTGAACTTCCGTAGTTATTTGCGGGGCTTACAATAATCCGACTTTTTCTTTGACTTGGTCCATTGTTTGACGCGCGACAACTTCGGCTTTTTTCGCGCCTTTTGACAAAATTTTAAGGACTTTGTCTTCGTCTGCCGCGATTTTTTCGCGTTTTTCTTGAATCGGTTTCAACGCTTTAATAACGACTTCCGCCAAGTCTTTTTTAAAATCAGCGTAATTCGCGCTTTTGAATTTTTCCACGGCATCCGGAATTGGGATTCCTGAAAATTCTGAATAAATCAAAATTAAATTTGAAATCGCCGGCCTTTTTTCAAAATCGTAAACGATATTTTTATATGAATCGGTAACGGCTGACTGAATTTTCCGCCTGATAATTTGCGGCGAATCGGACAAATAAAGGCATCCCTTGGGCAAGGTTTTTGACATTTTTTTCGTCGGGTCGTCCAAGCTCATCACGCGCGGAATCTTTGCTAAAATTCCTCTCGGCTCTTTGAAAATCTTGCCGAATCTCTTGTTAAAAGTTCGGACTATCGTTCTCGTTAATTCCAAATGCTGAAGCTGGTCCTCTCCGGCCGGCACAAATTCTCCCTTGTATAAAAGAATATCGGCGGCCATTAAAACCGGATAATCAAACAAGCCGACGTTAGGCGTCTCCCCGCCGCTGATTTTTTCTTTGTATTCAACCATTCGCTCCAATTCGCCGACTGAAGTTATAGTGTTAAAAATCCAAGCGAGATTCGCGTGTTCGGGAACGGCCGACTGAAGAAAAAATGTTGATTTTTCGGAGTCAATGCCGGCGGCAAGAATGTCAACCGCCATATTGAGAATTTCCCGTTTTTTTTCTTCGGGTTTGTATTTTACGGTAAGAGAATGATAATCGGCGATAAAATAAAAACAATCGTATTTCCCGGAATTCTGCAATTCCGCCGCCTGCTTTAACATTCCCAGATAATTTCCGATATGAAGCTCTCCGGTCGGTTTTAGTCCGCTTACGATAACTAGTTTGGACATATTTTTTTCGTTAAGTTTTATGCTTTGCGTTTTGCGTTTTTAGTTTTAAGTTTTCTTATACCTCAATAATCACCGGCAGAACCATTGGCCGGCGCTGGGTTTTGCGGAAAAGAAAACTGCTGATTCGCTCTCTTAGCACATCTTTAACCCAGCTCCAATTAACCGGGTGCATTTTTGAAGTGGTTTCTTCCACCACCCTCCTGATTAATTTTCTTGTTTCAAAAAGAAGCTCTTTTGATTCGCGAAGATACACGAATCCGCGCGAGATAATGTCGGGGGACATTCTTACTTTGCCCGTCGCGCCGTCAACAACGGCGATGATCACGAATATGCCGTCAGCCGACAAAACCTGGCGGTCTCTTAAAACCACTTCTCGCACATCGCCCACGCCAAGTCCGTCAACCATCACATAGTTCGCCGGCACCCGTTCTTCAACAAGCAGAGCGGAATCTTTTTTTAAGAGAACAACGCGGCCGTTATCGCTTACAATCGTCTGTTCCGGCTTAAGTCCCAATGCCTCCTGCGCGTGCTGGGCGTTTCTCCATCTCATAAAATAATAACCGTGGATGGGAATGAAAAATTTCGGTTTGACAAAACGCATTACGGTTTTCAACTCTTCAATCGGAGCGTGTCCGCTTGAATGGATATCCATCATTTTGTAGTGATAAATAATCGCCCCCTGGCGGGCAATCTCGTCTCGCAGGGATTGAACCGCTCTTTCGTTTCCCGGAATCACCGAAGCCGATAAAATCACCGTATCGCCTTTCTTTATTTGGATATGGCGGTGTTCTCCGCTTGCGATGCGCGCCAGACTCGCTTCCGGCTCCCCCTGGGCTCCGGTGCAAATAATCAAAATTTTATCAAAGAGATAAAATTTCCGCGATATTGACTTCTTTTCAGAAATACGCTATTTTAAAAAAGACCTTAAATTTGCGACAGTCCAAAAAGGAAAGGAGAGGGATATGCCAACAAAAAACCCCAAGCAAGAAAGATTACTGGATCCAGATGTAATTGCCGAATTTCCCTATAAATTCTGCAAAGCGCTTCTCGAGAAGCTTAAGGAGTTAAAAAGAACTAATAGGATTTTTGTGGGGGAAGAAAATAGTCAATGTCCAACTACTACCACTATTGCTGATTTAGTAATAAGACATCTGACTAATAAACTGCTATACCCTCTTGATTATAAGAGTTCTTATAACATAGATGGGTTGATTAAGACAGCAGAAGAGTTTCTTGCTATTTTTGAAAAAAAATAACAAGGAATAACCCGGCTACAAGCGCTTTTAAAGGCTTGTAGCTTTTTATTTTTTTTCAAACTTCAATAATCACCGGCAGAACCATTGGCCGGCGCTGGGTTTTGCGGAAAAGAAAACTGCTGATTCGCTCTCTTAACACGTCTTTAACCCAGCTCCAATTGACCGGGTGCATTTTTGAAGTGGTTTCTTCCACCACCCTCCTGATTAATTTTCTTGTTTCAAAAAGAAGCTCTTTTGATTCGCGAAGATACACGAATCCGCGCGAGATAATGTCGGGGGACATTCTTACTTTGCCCGTCGCGCCGTCAACAACGGCGATGATCACGAATATGCCGTCAGCCGACAAAACCTGGCGGTCTCTTAAAACCACTTCTCGCACATCGCCCACGCCAAGTCCGTCAACCATCACATAGTTCGCCGGCACCCGTTCTTCAACAAGCAGAGCGGAATCTTTTTTTAAGAGAACAACGCGGCCGTTATCGCTTACAATCGTCTGTTCCGGCTTAAGTCCCAATGCCTCCTGCGCGTGCTGGGCGTTTCTCCATCTCATAAAATAATAACCGTGGATGGGAATGAAAAATTTCGGTTTGACAAAACGCATTACGGTTTTCAACTCTTCAATCGGAGCGTGTCCGCTTGAATGGATATCCATCATTTTGTAGTGATAAATAATCGCCCCCTGGCGGGCAATCTCGTCTCGCAGGGATTGAACCGCTCTTTCGTTTCCCGGAATCACCGAAGCCGATAAAATCACCGTATCGCCTTTCTTTATTTGGATATGGCGGTGTTCTCCGCTTGCGATGCGCGCCAGACTCGCTTCCGGCTCCCCCTGGGCTCCGGTGCAAATAATCAAAATTTTATCGTCCGGATATTTGCCTATTTCTTCAAGAGGAATAAATGTTTCTTTTTCAAATTTCATAAAGCCGAGTTTTCTCGCAATCTGAATATTGTCCTTCATTGACCTGCCGCTGACGGCGACATTTTTCCCGAGCCGCTCGGCGATTTTAATAATTTCATTCAAGCGGTCAAGAAGAGAGGCGAATGTTCCGACGACAATCCGCCCTTTCGCCGCCTTAAAAATTCTTTCAAGCTCTTTCTCAACCACTCTTTCCGAAAGCGACCACCCTTCTTCTTCGGCGCCGGTTGAATCAAGCAAAAGCGCGTTGATGCCTTGTTTGCCGATTTTTTCCCAGATATCAAGGTCTTTTGGTTTGCCCTCTAAATCATAATCAAATTTAAACTCGCCGGGATGTACTATTTTGCCCGCGGGCGTTTCCAAAACCAAGCCCACTCCTTCGGGTATGTTGTGGGTGACTGGAAAAAAATGGGCGGTGAAATTTTCCGAAAGCTTGCGGGTTTCTCCGGGCTTTATAATCTCAAAATTAAGTTTTGCCGAGTGGGGAAATTCTTCCTGCCGTCTTGCGATTATTTCTTTCGTGATTGAAGTGGCGTAAACGGGAGGATTTCCTATTTTTTCCATTATGTACGGAATGGCGCCGATGTGGTCATAGTGGCCATGGGTGATGACAAGCGCTCTGACATTTTGTTTTTTGCCTTCAAGATAAGAAATATTTGGGATTATGAAATCAATTCCCGGAGTTGTTTCTTCGGGAAACTGGAATCCGGCGTCAATCGCGATTATTTCATTCTTATATTCAAAAATCATCATGTTTCTGCCGATTTCTTCCAAGCCGCCAAGAGCGATGAACCTGACCGCTTCGTCTTCTTTATGGATGATTTTTCTTTCTATTTTTATCGGTTTTTGCTTAATCATAATTTAAATTTTTTTTAATTTTATTTTATGCCGCGGGCGGGATTTGAACCCACACATCCTTTCGGATATACGGTTCTGAACCGTATGCGTCTGCCAATTTCGCCACCGCGGCGTTTACGGGCCAACCAACTAATTGAATATCTTTAAAATTTTTTGCGTTTCGGCGTACCATTTTTCAATGTTTGAAAACCGTTCGGCCGGAATGGCGATTTTTTCCGCGTCAAAATTTTTTATTTTTTCCGGTAAAACATAAATATAATCGGGGGAATAAAGGAAAACCGCCGGAATGTCGTTTTTAATTTCTTTTTCAAATTCCAGAAGATATTGCTTTCTTTTTTCAGAATCGCGCTCTTCTCTTATTTTTTCAAGCAAATCGTCGGCTTTGGCGTTGGCGTAAAGAGCGATATTCAATCCCGGGTCAAACCTTTGGGACGAATGCCAGAAAGGAAACAGGTCCGGCTCTCTGCCGATGAATTCGCCGAATAAAAGCGTTTCATAATTTCTCGTTCGGATGACATTTTGGCTTAAATTGCCGGCGGTGAAAATTTTAATTTCAACTTTCGCGCCGAGCAACGACCAAACTTCTTTCAAAATCTCGGCCGCCTTGATTAAATCTTCGCATTCGCAGGTTGAAATTGAAAAATTCAGGGCGATTGATTCTTTTTTTCCCATTTTCTTTTCTAAAATTCCGGTTTTCTCGTTCAACTTAAATCCATCTTTCGCCAAAATATCTTTGGCTTTTTCTATTCTCTTTTCCGGTTTAATGCCGTCGGATAAATCAAAAAAACCGTCAAGAAAAGGGCCATTGGCGGCTTTCCCGTATCCGGACAAAACTTCATTAACGATTCGTTCCTTGTCCAGAGCCGTTTCCAGAGCCAACCTTACTTCTTTTTCAATAAAAATCCTTGCTTTGTTCTGATTAAAAAAAAGCGTGAAAATTCTTGGAAGAGCGATGGTTTTTATCTCATTTTTCTTAATTGCGGTTTTATTGATATTGAACGGGCTGACGCCGCCAAAACTTTCTATTTCTTTGTTTGAAAACGCTTTTAAAAGTTCCGATTCGGACGGATAGATTTTAAAAATCAAATTTTTCAAACGGGGGCTCTCTGGCTGGTATTTTTTGTTGCGTTCCAAATAATAAGCGAGGATTATGCCGGAATCGTCTTTGGCGACTTTTTCAATTTTATAAGGTCCGGCCCCGATGGGCTTTAAATTTAAATTAGCGAGCCGCCATTGGGAAATCGGGATTTTTTCCCAGATGCGCTTTGGCAAAATTCCCAAAGTCGCATTCTCAATAAACGGCTGGTACGGCCTGTTTAAAATGAATTTAACGGCATTGATACCGATTGCCTCTGCTTCCACGCCTTCCCAGTTGGGTTTTAGGGAACTCTTAAGCTCGGGATTTTTCAAACTATTGACGGTGAAAACAACATCTTCGTTTGTAAGGGGCTTCCCGTTATGCCACTTTAAATCTTCTTTAAGATAAAAAACATATTCAAGTCCGTTCTCGGATATATTATAATCCTTTGCCAAGTCAAATTTCAACCCGCCCTTGCCGTCCGAACGCATCAATCCCGAGTAAATAAGAGCGGCGAGACTCTGGTCTAAGTCGGAACTCGCAAGTATCGGATTTATAAGATTCGGGGCGCCAACCGCTCCTTCTTTCAATGTTCCGCCGACAATCGGTTTTTCCACGGAAAACCTGTTGTTTAAAATCCAGATTAACGCTATTAAAGAAATTGTCAAAATAATCCCGGCAAAAGAAAAAACAATCTTTTCTAAAGGAGAAAATAATCCAAAAATCAATTTTATTTCTTTTAGTTCGGGAAACTTGCTCAAATTTATGGTTTAATTTTATAGCGCGGGTTCGCTTATTACCCAGTAAGACTAAATCGAATATTTCTTGCTAAATCCGCAAGTTGACATCCGATTATTATTGTATTTAATTTTAATCTTGTAATAAAACATGTTTATACCACGCAAGAAACTGGATTTAGCATTCGATTTTGTCTTACTGGGATTAGCTGATGAAGGTAAAAAAAGCCAAAATAAAAAACAGGATTCCGAGGATTATCGCGCCGTTGAACAAAATTTTTTCAATCCCGCGGCGCGACCTGTAAAATTCGCTCCCTCCTCCGAGAGCTTCGCCCAACCCGCTTCCCCGGCGCTGAAGCAAAATAAAAGCGATTAAAAGGGCGGAAACTCCGATTTGGAAATAAGGAAAGAGAGATTTTACCGATTCCATATTAAAAGATAGCAAATCTGATATAATAAATCAACGATGCAAAGCGCCGCGACTTCAATTTTACTCCTTAATATCCTTATTAACGCGATGCTTTGGGGCTATTTGATTTTCGGCCTTTATAATCTTTATCAAAAAAAAATTCTGCTGGCTTTCTGGGGTTTTCTCGCGAGCGGCGGAATGAGCGTTCCTTATTTGTTTTTCAACGCAAACAACATCAACGCGGCTTTTGATTTGGACAAAACGCGGCTTTTTATTGAAACATTGCTTTTCACGTGCCTTTTTTTGCAGACCGCCAATTACACCTATAATATGGTTTATTTGAAAAAGCCGGTTTTTTGGACAAGCTGGCCAACTCACCTTTTAATTTCTTTTTTTATAGTGGTCATTTCTTTCGCGACTCTTATCGCGTTTTTTGACGGCAACGCTTTGTCTGCAAAAACCCAGCATTATTTCATTTTACCCGCTTTTTTCATTTTCCTTCTCGCAAGCTCCGTCTGGTCGCTTCAGCAAATAATAAGAGTCAGGGAGTTTAACGAGCATCATCTTACTGATTTTCAGGATGCCGTTATGGATTCAATTTCCGACATCTTGGGCGGCAGCGCCGCCGTTCTCTTTTTGGTTTATTACAGTGGTTTTGTCGTTTCCTTTATTGTAAAATAGAGGAATTGGCTCGCGAAGGCGAGGGCAAGTCCCGAAGCCTGAGCGATTGCCAAACGCTCATATAAATTTAGCATGAAAAGAATTTCAAAAAGATACAAAACAAGCGAAAAACTTTCGCCCTCTTATTATCACAAGCAAAAAATTTCGCGCTGGGAATTTGAAGAATACGGGCCGGGCAAAAACGAAATAATTTTTTGCCCCAAAGGAGACGCCGTTTATTACCATAAATCTTGGCACCACGCGTTTGAAAATTACAAACACGCGAAAGAAACCAAAGAAGCGCGATTCGCTCTTTGTCCTTTCCACCAAATGGAAAACAGCTGCGTCTGGGAAGGAGAAGTAAGGATAAACGGCCTAAAAAAAGAAAAAATCGCGGAGGTTTTGTCTTTGGCGAAAAATTTCTCCCACCGCGCTTATCTCAAAGACCCGATGCACAGAATAATAAAAATCCGGCAGGATAAAAATTCGCTTTCTATTTTTACTTCCGAAAACCAGCTTTCCGAACGGCTCGCGAAAAAAATTCATGAAACTTTCAAAAATTTGTTTTCAAAACCGATTCTTCACCGCGCCAAAGGGGGCGACCCGTTTCTGGTTATAATAGAGACCAAAAAAATTTAAATTTCGGTTTTTATGAACCCCGTTAGAAGCTTAAAATCTATCAGCTATCATTATGATTTCCAAAGAGAACCATCTTAAAGCTTCTAACGGGGTGAAAATCGTCGCCGATTTCCACATTCATTCAAAATATTCTCGGGCGACTTCGCCGGATATGAACCTTGAAAATCTGAATATCTGGGCGAAGAAAAAAGGAATCAATGTTATGGGAACCGGGGACTTCACCCATCCTCTCTGGTTCAAAGAAATTCAAGAAAAATTGGAGCCGGCCGAGCCGGGATTGTTTGTTTTAAAAAACGACAAACAGGGAACGCGGTTTATTTTAACGGTTGAAATTTCAAGCATCTACTCAAAAAACGGCAAGGTTAGGAGAATCCATAATTTGGTTTTTCTTCCTTCCTTTGAATCAGCCGAGAAATTCAACAACCGGCTTTCTTTGAAAGGAAATTTAAAAGCCGACGGCCGGCCGATTCTCGGCCTTGACGCAAAAGAACTTTTGAAAATCGCGCTGAACGCCGACGAAAAATCTTTTTTCGTGCCCGCGCACGCCTGGACGCCCTGGTTCTCAATATTCGGCTCAATGTCGGGATTTGATTCAATTGAGGAATGTTTTGACGAATTGTCGCCGAATATCCGCGCGATTGAAACGGGTTTGAGTTCCTCTCCGGAAATGAACTGGCGGCTTTCAAAATTGGACAAAATCGCGCTGATTTCAAACTCTGACAGCCATTCTCCGCAAAGAATCGGCCGGGAAGCCAATGTTTTTAATTGCGACCCCGACTACTTTTCAATTATTGAGGCGATTAAATCAAAAAATCCCGAGAAATTTTTATACACAATAGAATTTTTTCCCGAAGAAGGAAAATATCATTTTGACGGACATCGAAATTGTAATATAAGATTTTCGCCAGAAGAAACAAAAAAACACAATGGCATTTGTCCTGTGTGCGGAAAACCAGTAACAGCGGGAGTGATGAATAGAATTAACAAATTAGCTGATCCAGAAAGACCCGATGGATTTCAATTGGAAAACGCCGCCATTCCCTGTAAAAAAACCGTTCCTCTTGATGAAATAATCGCCGATACTTTGGGTGTGGGAGCGAAATCAAAACGAGTTATGAAAGAATACGACCTTTTGATTGAAAAAATCGGCGGAGAAATCAATATATTGATTGACGAACCAATTGAAAAAATTTCCGAAATCGCGGGGCCAAGAATCGCCGAGGCGATTTCGCGAGTCCGCCAAGGCAAACTTGTTATTCAGCCGGGCTATGACGGCGAATACGGCAAAATCAAGATTTTCCGGGAAAACGAGGAAATTGAAACGCAAAAAAGTTTGTTTTAAAAAATTGACAAAAAAATATAAATTTGCTAAGCTAAAAGTGGAAAAATTTTCTTTACTTTTTTAGACAGGAGGAAGATCGTGATAATAAGAAGAGTTTTTCTAAAAATCGCGGCACCTATTATTGTCCTAATACTTATTATCATCACCGCCATACTGTATCCATTTTTTTCGCTCCTTGATATTATACAACCTCGCCATTGCAAGTCCTGAGCCGATTTTTCCGGCTCTTTTTTATTTTATTGGCAAAAGATAAGGAAGTCCTGAAAAACCAAAAGTCGCCCGAAGGGCTTCCACAATCGCAAACATGCCAACCATCGCGAATAAAGCGATAATGCCCCAGACAATGTGCTTTTTGCCGGATTTTATTTTATCTTCATCGCCGGACCCGGAAGCAAATACAAATTCAACCATTCCCCAAAGAAAAACCACAGTGCCTAAAATAAACATCAGGCCGATTAAGGGCGAAATAATAAAAGAGTGCGCTTTCTCTATAATTCTGAAAAATTCGCCTCGCGGCGAATCAGCGGGATAAACAATTGTTCCTCCCCCGCTCGCCCACCAAGGCAAACCGCCTAATCCAAAAGTTGAAATTAACACTCTGACAATTCCCCAAACCGCCACCATTGAGAAAAGTCCGATTATTCCCCAAACAATGTAAGTTTTGAAAGTTTTTCTTTTTTCTTCGTCGTCAGCGGCAAAAACATAATTAATCGCTCCCCAAAGAAAAACAATGGTTGCCAATCCCATTAAAATCGGGATGATTCCGGAAAGTATGGCTCGCAAAGTCCCGGTTATTATATCCATTTGATTTTTATATTCGCATTATGGTCGGGTAAAAAAATCCTGAATAATAAAAATAATACTCTTAACTGAGAGCATAATGAACATTCCGATAAGTCCCCAAACGAGGTTTTTTTTCCCGGCTCCAATCCCCTCTTCGTCTCCGCTTCCGCTCGCTTTTATAAAATTCACCGCTCCCCAAAGAAAAACCAAAGTCGCCAAAACAAGCAAAAACAAGATTATGGGATTAATAATAAGGGCGATTATATTGTTAATAAGCCCGTAAAAATCATTCTGGGCAAAAACCGGCCGCGTCAAACCAAATAACAAAACGGCCGGCAAAAAATAAAGAAAACGCATATTTTTTTTTAAACGCCTTAAGGGGTTAAAACGCGCCGGGCGAAATCGGAATACCCTGTCCTCCCACGCCAAAAGTCACGACCAAAACCCTGACCAATCCCCAAACCGCGACCATCGCAAACAAACCGATTAAACCCCAAATCATATACCATTTGGCGTCAGCTCTTTTTTCTTCGTCCGCTCCGGATGTAACATAACTGATTACGCCGTAAAGAAACACAATAGTCGCAAGTGTCATCAAAATCGGAATAATTTGGTTAAAAATCGCCTGAAAAATAGTTAAAATACTGAAAACAGTCTGGCCTGCGGCAATCATAGGCAGAAAAAGAGCGGAAATCACGAATAAATCTTTGAAATGTTTCATTATTCTTATTTTTTTATTTTACTAAATTTAAAATAATCGACCTATTAATTAATTTTTATATTACAATTTTTCAACTAAATCAACAATCGCTGTCGCTAAAACCTTAGAACCAAGCAGAACAGCCGCGCCAATCATCGTCCAGTAAAAAGTGGTTTTGGCTGTTTCCAGTTTTTTCTCGTCTCCTCCGGCGGTCACAAACATAAATCCGGCGTAAATAATAAAAATTCCAACCAAGGGAACGCCTGCTTTTATTATTATATCAGCCAAACCTTGGACTAATTTGGCAAAAGTCTTGGCTTCTATGGGATTTTCAAGCTCGGTGGCGCCAATAGCCGCGTCAACAACCGTTCCTCCTGTTATTATAATAATAGAGATTATGATTGCAAAAAACAAGATTTTGGGTATAGACTTCATAAGATTAGCGATTAGCCGTTAGCTTATAGCTTTTAGGGCTATTTTAACATTTTTAATCAAAACCTACAAGCTAATCAGCGATTAGCTTTTAGCGATTAGCTTTTAGGCAATTCCTAACAGCTAACAGCTATAAGCTAAAAGCTATTTTTATTGACATCCGGGAAATTTCTCCCAAGCCCATTTTATATCGTTTGCGCCCTTGAAGTCCGGATTAGCGATACTCTGAATAATAGTATTAACAATCAGCCAGGCGGCAAAAGCGATGAAAATTCCGATAACAGTTGACCAAAGCACTGATTTTCCTTTTTCAAGCTGACTTTCCGAGCCGCCGGCAAACAAAATCATAATTCCTCCGGCCAAAAATCCCAAAATAGCCAAAGGCAGAAGAAGACTCTTTAAAATAAAATGAATAATATTGCTGATAAGCTGGAATAAATGGCAAAGAGTGCAAGGATTTTCACCTGGCCCGCCGCAAGGCACTAAGCCAGCGGCGTAGGTAAAAAAAGGAAACAGAGAAATTAATAAAATTAAAAAAATAAGCGGAATGTATTTGCCATTTGCGATTTGCGATTTGCGATTTATCATAAATTCGGCTGGATGAACGGCCCCAATAATGATTTTAATTTTTCTCCGGCGTCGCGAACAAGCTCTTCAATTCCTTTTTTTTCCGAAGCCGCGCCCTCATTCATATCTTTGAATATAAGATATGTTTTTTCGGGTTCCGGGTCAATCCAAACGCGGCTTATCAGGGCCGATTGCCTGAATATCTCCATCGTCGGATCGGAAACCGGAAAAGCGAGAAGACTGTTTAAAACAGAGGGAGTAAAAAATTCTTCCTGAAGAGATTTTTGGGCTTCAGGGCTTATCAAATAATTAATGAGATTAAAATCAAATTTTTTATCAACGCTTAATTTTGAAACAGCGAGAGCTTCAATTTTGGCGTAAGTTATTTTAGTTTTGGCGCCGCGAACTTGAGGAACGAGCGCGGCGTCAAAATTCAAGTAGGGGTTTTTTTCTTTGAACTCGCGGTATTCGGAAGCAAAACCGAAATACATCGCCAGCTTCCCCTGCAAGAAAAACTCTTTATCCAGGGGAAGATTTTTTGCCCAGCTGAAAGTTTTTTTTCTTGAATCCCTGAATTGGTTGAAAAAACGGACGGCTGATTCGGCGCTCTCCAACTTGACTTCAAGAGTTTCGCGCTTAACAATCGGACTTCCGCCCTGCAAAATCAAAAGCGAAATAATGTCTTTGGCGCGCAAAACATTGCTAAATTCTCCGAGAGCCGAACCCGATTGCAAAATATTTTTGTTGGAATCGATTTTTGTAAGCGCCTGGCTATAAGTTAAAAACTCGTCCCAAGTTTGAGGAGGACGCGAGAACCCGTCGTTTCCGAACAAATCCCGATTCCAATAAAGAACCACCGGGTCTATAAAAAGAGGGAAGCCCAAAATGCCGCTTTTTGAAAGAAAAATCTCCCCCGCCCCCAAAAAAGAATCTTTGAATTTTCTTAAATTAAACGCTTCAAAAGGAATTTCAAAAATTTTATCCTTGAATTTTAAAATCCTTTCTTGATTTAAAGCGAAAATATCCGGGCCGGAATTGCTCGCCAAACCGTCAATAATTTCGGAGTAATAACTCTGGTTCTCTTTCTCCTCGTAAATGAGCTTTAAACCGGAGTTCATCCGCCGGTATCCCTCAAGCGCGAAATCCATTTTTGCCCGAGGATAAGGCGCCCAGAATTTAATTTCGCTTCCTTTGCCGGATTTTTGATTTAATCCTGGTCCGGCTCCGGAAAAAATTAAAACCGCGGCAATGGTCGCTAAAATAAAAATCGGAATTAAAATCAGCTGAACTTTGTTCATAAAAAAATTAAAAATCAAATATCAAAAATATAGATTAAAAATTTTGAATTTTAAATTTTGATTTGCCATTTTGCATTTTGATTTTTAATTTTTGATTTTATTTCCTGAACACCAGCCCATAATGGTATTCCCCGGCGTAAACTTCTTTGTCCAATTTGAATCCGTTTTCCAAAAACAGATTTCTCGTTTCTTCCGAAGAAAGACGATGCTCCGCCGGAGGGCCGATTTTAGGCGCGTTTTTTTCCCATTCCGCCACCGCGACTTTGCCATTCGGTTTTAAAATCCGCCGCGCTTCGTCAAGCAGATTTTTTTTGTTTTCAATCTGAAACAAAACGCTTGAGATTAAAATAAAATCAATTGAATCTTCTTTAAGCCGGGTTGAATTGGCTTTTTCAAGGTCTGCCCAAACCGTTTCAATATTCAACAAATGATTCAGCCGCGATTTTGAACGGACCATTTCAAGCATATTTTTCTGAATGTCAACGGCGTAAACTTTGCCTCCCTCGCCGGCTTTTTTCGCCAGAGCAATCGCGTAAAATCCCGCGCCTGAACCGAAATCCGCGATTTTCATCCCCGGCTCAATATCCAAAGAATCAATTATCTGGGTGGGGTCTATGAACATAAAAATTTTATATAATCGTTACCGCCGCGATCCGATCCCCTTCTTCAATTCTCATCACTCTGACGCCTTGAGCGGTCCGCGAAAGCGTTGAAACGTCTTGCAAGGCGAATCGTATAACCAGTCCTTTTTTTGTAATGGCCAACACTTCTTCTTTTTCCGGTTCAATGAGCCTTAGACTTACCAACGAGCCTGTTTTGGGCGTTATTTTAATCGTCTTGACGCCCACACCTCCTCTTTTCTGAAGGCGATACTGCTTTAGGGAAACCTGTTTTCCCAATCCTTTTTCGCTCAAAAGGAAAACCTTGATTTCCTTTTCCCGCTCTTTCGGGTCAAACGCGCCGGCTCCCACGATTTCGTCGCTACTCCTTAATTTCATCGCCCTGACTCCTGTCGCGCCTCTTCCCATCAGCCTAACTTCCGATTCTTTGAACCTGACGGACATTCCCTGTTTTGTGGCCAGAATCAATTCATTTCCTTTTTTAGCGCTCAAGGCAAACCTTAGACTGTCTCCTTTTAACAATTTAATGGCGATTAGCCCGGACTTTCTAACCTCCTCAAAATCGCTTGACTTTGCTTTCTTTATTATACCCTTCGCGGTAATGAGAATCAAAGACAAGTCTTGCGTCTCTTTTGATTTGGAAAGAGCGATAATCGCCGCCACTTTCTCGCCGGAAGAAAGCGAGAGAAAGTTAACAATCGGTTTTCCTTTGCCTGTTTTTTTTCCTTCAGGAATTTCGTGCATTTTCAGTTTGTAAACCTTTCCGGCGTTCGTAAAAAACAAAAGGTCGTCGTGGCTTGAACCGGCGAGAATATGCTCAATAATGTCTTCTGATTTCAATTCAAGTCCGGACGAACCCCGGCCTCCGCGTTTTTGGGCGCGGTATTCTTCGGGCGAGACGCGTTTTGCGTAGCCGTCCTGGGTTAAAATCAAAATTGATTCTTCCTCCGGGATTAAATCTTCGGGAAGCATGGCTTTCGGGCTGTAATCCACTATCTTTGTTTTTCTTTCGTCGCCAAACTTGTTTCTTGCTTCAACGAGTTCTTTTTTGATGACTGCCAAAATTTTTTTCGCGTCTTTCAGAAGCTCTTTTAATTCTTTGATGAGTTTTAATTTTTCCTCAAACTCGTTCTGGATTTTTTTGCGCTCCAGTCCGGCAAGCGTTTGAAGTTGCATGGCTAAAATAGCGTCCGATTGGACCGGGGTCAATCTGAATTTTTTTATCAAATTTTCTTTCGCTTCTTCTCTTGATTCGGACTGCTTTATGGTTTTAATGACAGCGTCAATGTTATCCAGCGCTTTTTTAAGGCCTTCTAAAATATGGGCTCTTTCCTCGGCTTTTTTGAGTTCGTATCTTGTTCTTCGTTCAACCACTTCCCGGCGAAAAACGATGAAATGTTCCAAAATTTGCTTAAGCGAAAGGACCTGCGGCTGAATCCCTCCGACGAGCGCGAGCATGTTAAAATGAAAAGTTCGCTCTAAATCGGTGTGAGCGTAAAAATAATTCAAAACTTTCTGCGGCTGGGCGTCGCTTTTGAGCTCAATGACGACGCGCACGCCTTCTTTGCCCGATTCGTCGCGGATGTCCCGGATCCCTTCTATTTTTTTGTCTTTGACAAGCTCTGCCATTTTCTTAATCAAATCCGCCTTCGCCACCTGAAAAGGAATGGAGGAAACGACAATTTGATAATGGTCTTTTTTTGTTTCGCTGATTTCCGCTTCGCCTCGGGTTAGCACTCCGCCCCGGCCGGTCAAATAAGCCCGGCTGATGTCTTCCTTGTTAAAAATCAATCCGCCGGTTGGAAAATCAGGGCCTTGAATGTATTTAAGCAAATCCTTTTCCGACGAATCAGGATGGTCAATAAGGCGCGCGAGAGCGTCAATCACCTCTCTTAAATTATGAGGCGGAATGTTCGTGGCCATTCCGACCGCGATTCCCAAAGAACCATTCAGCAGTAATTGGGGAATTCGGGCGGGCAAAACCTTTGGCTCTTCCCGCGTTGAGTCGTAATTCGGCGCGAAGTCAACCGTGTCTTTGTCTATGTCTTCAAGCAAGGCCGAACTTAACGGAGCCAGTTTCGCCTCTGAATATCTTTGAGCCGCGGGAGGATCTCCGTCAATCGAATTATGCGCGAAGACGCCAGCCGCTAATGCAAAGTTGTGAGTTCGTTGAATAGTAATATCGTAAACATCCGCCCGTTCTTTAAGTCGGCGAACCAACACAACTTTATGATTTTTTTGAATCATTTCCCGAATAGATTCTGATTGCCCGAAGAAATACTTTTTCAAACCGGTTTCCCATGTAATAGCGCAGCCATAAGGATATACTTCTTTTCTCGCTCGTTCATAATATTCTTTTGTTATCGGTTTTTTATGGTCAAAAAGCTGGCGGCAAATTTTGATAAATTTTACTAATCCAGTTTTGTTAGTAAAATGATTTTTGTTTCCCTTAATAATATTTTGACGCATTCGCTTTTCATATACAGGATCTTGCCAGAGTCGTTTAAGCGTTGCGGTGGCTTGCTTGCTTAATTCAATTCTTCTTTCCGGATGCGCCGCGATGTAGGCCTTGTTAACTTCGCTTAAAAATTGCCGCATTCGTTCCCGATAATTATTGTTTTGCCAATTCTGTTTATTTCGTTTAGAAAGACGGACGGCATATTGCGCTCGATTTTCTGGTTTATCCCAAAATGCTCTTCTGCCTTCAGAAAGTTTTTTCCTATATTCAGCGTCGTTTTGATGTTTTTCGGACATTAATTCATAGTGCGTTTTCCAATGTTCTTTCCAGTGTAGACGCTGAATATTAGTAGGGTTGTTATTTAGTTTGTTGAAATCCAGATGATGACGTATTCTGCCGCGTTTACGGCTATAAACCATTTGGCTAAGATTATATTCATCGGCCAAATGATGCGCAAAGCTCCAGCAATTATTGCTCGGTTGATATATTTCTTCATAACCAATTAGGTTCTTATCAGCGCCACTATATGGTCGAGTATAAATAGGCATAAGAGAATTTCCTGGTTTAAGAAATTGCGCTTCCTGATAAGCGCCATCGCGCAACATAAAAGGGTGATTGGGAGTGCAACGTATTTTTTCGTTATTGTCTAATGTTATTTCAACTAATTCGGCATTTTTTATTGTCAATCGGGGGTGTTGAATTTCTGCAATTTCAATTTCATTTTTCTCATTAATTGTAAAAGTAAAATTTCTCTTGCCTTCGCGGTATTCTTTAATAAGTTCTTCAAAAGAAAGATTGCGATTGTCGGCTAAGTGAATTTTAGTTTCTTTTGTAAAACAGCCGAAATTTCCTTGGCCTTCAACCAAGGGATGGCGAAACGACCAGTCTTGAGCCATTCTTACCATTGCTTCGTAAATCGGGGCGTCGCCGTGAGGATGATATTTCGCCATCACCTCGCCGACAACCGCGGCTGATTTTCTGAACCTTGCCCCCGGAGTCAAACCCATTTCGTTCATCGCGTGCAAAATCCGGCGCTGAACCGGCTTTAATCCGTCCCGCAAATCCGGCAAAGCCCGCGAAACTATTACGCTCATCGCGTAATCAAGATAAGATTCCTCCATCTCGGTTTTGATGTCTCTCAAAATAATTTTGCCGTTAAATTGTTTATTGTTTTTTTCTTCAGCCATAAAAATCCAAAATTCAAATCTGCGGTTTTAAAACTCTCAATTCAAATCCTTGTTTTTCTTTTAACTCTTTGCTTTTAATTGCGATTTTTTCTTCTTCTTGAATTTTTCCCTTGTTGAATTCTTTCAAAAATTCTTCAAAATGCGCCCGGTGTTTTTTCGTAAGATGCCAGTGCGCCGGAATAACGAGCTTTGGTTCAAGTTCGCTGATTATTTTGAGCGCCTTTTCAGCCGGAGAAAATTCCGGGTCTATCGGCAAAAAAAGAATATCAATCAACCCGATTTTTTCCCTTAAATCAGGGCTTATCTCACCCTCGCCGAAATCCCCAAAATGACAAAGCTTGATATCTTCCAATTCAACCAAATAAACGGTGTTTAATCCATTTTTCTTTCCTTTTGAAGAATCGTGAAAAGTTTCCATACCTTTCGCGAAAACTCCTTTAAATTCATATTCTCCGGGTCCTTCAATAACAAAACTCTCCTTGCTGAAATTTTCTTTGCCGTTGTGATTCGCGTGCTCGTGGCTTATGAACGCGATATCGGCGTTAAATCTCGGCGGCTTGAATTCCGATTCTTTTGAAGGCGGGTCAAAAACAAGGGTCAAATCTTTTGATTGGATTTTAAAACAAGAAACACCGTGATAGGTGATAAGCATACCCAGTAAGACTAAATCGAATATTTCTTGCTAAATCCGCAAGTGAATATCCGACTATTATTACGCTTAATTTTAATTTTGTAATAAAACATGTTTATATCACGCAAGAAACTGGATTTAGCATTCGATTTTGTCTTACTGGGCATAATAAGAAAAATATAACATATTTTTCTTGAAATTTCTAATTTCTAAACTATCCTCTCGCCGCCACCGCGCCGATGACAATTTTCGCTCCGGCTTTTTTGAGCGCAACCGCCCGCAAAACGTTGGAAATAAAAAGCCAGAAAACCTAAAATTCAGATCTTCTGGCTTAAATACTACTTATTATTGTCTATAATAGACCTTGCCTCTTGAAGAACTTTTTGTTTGTCTGCCTCAAGTTCTTTTTCAGCCGCATCAATAAATGCTTTTGCGGCAACAAAAAGCATTGCCCTTCCAAAACCAGCCACAATCTTAGAACCTAGATCTAGAGTGCTCTCTTCAAAAAGTTTTAACCATTCATCTCTTACCTCGCCTTCAGTCGTTTTTATCAAGTATTCTCTGAGCCCTCCTTCATTGTTCTTTTCTAAAAAATCGAGAGCTGCTTCAAAATTAGTCCGCGAAACTTTGGGGAATTTTTTGCCATTACCCCGGTACAAAACCCCTAATAAAATAACCGAACTTCGGAAAAAACAACCTAAGGCTTTCTTAAATTCTTCGCTTTCTTCCGGTCCTGACAGATCAGCGGTGCCTTGCATCCAACCACCCAAAGTATTGTAGAAATCAGGAGCGCTCTCCAATGCTTTTAAAAACTCATCTATTAAATCCGAGCGATTACCCATAACTGCAAGTAGTGTGTATCGAAGATTTTCGCGATTTATCCTTATCATTCTTCCTCCTTCCTTTCTCTTGGAAATGGAAAAATCAGACTTTTAAATAAAGATTCACTTTTATCTATTTTTATTCTATAGCAATTTGACAAGGAAGTCAACAGCAAAATAAGCAATCAAATTACCCTCTCGCCGCCACCGCTCCGATGACAATTTTCGCTCCGGCTTTTTTAAGCGCGCTCGCCGCCTCGCTCATCGTCGCGCCGGTTGTCAAAACATCGTCAATCAAAACAATTCTCGCTTCTTTTAAAACAGGGTCGGGAGCTACTTCAAAAGAGCCTCTGATGTTTTCAAATCTTTGTTTTCTGGAACTCGTTCTCGCCTGGGGCGGCGTGTCTTTGATTTTTTTTAAAAGGCCGGTTTTGAGCGCAACTCCCAATTTTTCCGCGGTTGCCTCTGCCAGCAATTCCGCCTGATTAAAACCCCTTGAGCGCTCTCTTGCGGGATGCAAGGGTATGGGAGAAAAAATTATTCCTGATTTCCAATCCGGAATCTCGCTCTTGATTCTTTCAGCCAAAATTCCGGACAAATCAAAAGCCACCTCTTTGATTCCGTTATATTTTAAAAATTTAATCGCCTTAAACAACGACTTGTTTTTACTGCTTCCGATGGCGATTAGACCGTCCAAACCGCCGCTACAAAGACCTTGAAGGCTTTGACGCGGAGGTAAGTCCAATTCAAGATTTTTCAAACAGGAACGGCAAAAATACGCCCCGTTTTTTCCGCAAGAAAAGCAATTTTTGGGATAAACAAGATTTAAAATCGCAGAAATTGTCCTTTTGACTATATCCACAGTTGATAGGTATGCCCAGTAAGACAAAATCGAATGCTAAATCTATTTTCTTGCCGAGCATAAATATGTATTATTACCAAATTATATTTAAGCGTAATGGTCGGATGCTTATTTTGGGATTTAGCAAGAAATATTCGATTTAGTCTTACTGGGTATGCCCAGTAAGACAATATCAAAGGTTCACCCCGCCGTCTCTACAAACATATTATGAACAATCAGCTTTATTTAAGCCATTATTCATTAACAAGCCCTATTGCGGATGAACGCAGGCAGATTTGATATTGTCTTACTGGGTATGCTATAATAAATCTTAGATATATTTTATAATAAATGAATGGCTGATATTTCTTTTTTTGAAAATTTGGCTTTGAAAAGCAAATTGGGGTTTTTGAGGGGCGAAAGCCAAAGGATTATAGGGCTTGACATCGGAAGCGCCTCTGTAAAATTGGTTCAATTGAAAAAAGAAAAAGAAAGAGGGATTTTGGAAACCTACGGCGAATTAAGCATAGGCCCCTATCTCAAAAAAGAAACCGGGCAGATAGTTTCCTTAACGGAAGACGAATTAGTTCTGATAATTAAGGACCTTTTAAAAGAATCCGGCGCCAAAACCAACGAAATAATCGTTTCCGTTCCTCTTAAATCAAGTTTTATCACCACGATTGATTTTCCCTTAATGTCGGACGCCGAATTAAAAGAAGCCGTGTCGTTTGAAGCAAGGCGGCATATCCCTATTTCTTTAAGCGAAGTGGAAATTGACTGGTGGGCGATGCCCAAGGCCCTTGAAACAAAAAAAAGAGTGGAAGAAGAGGGACTTTTTGAAAAAAAAGAAAAAGTAAAAGTTCTTCTGGTCGCAATTCACAAAGAAGTCATTGAAAGATTCAGGGCTATCGCTTCAAAAGCCGGGCTTCACATTAAAGGTTTTGAAATTGAAGTTTTCAGTCTGGCTCGCGCGTCAATTATGCAGGAATTAAGCCCGATTCTTTTGATTGACTTCGGCGCTTCTTCAACGAAAATGGCGATAGTAGATTATGGAGTAATCCGCGAAACTCTTCAATTTCAAAGAGGTTCGCAAGAAATAACGCTCGCCCTTTCCCATTCTTTAAATATAGATTTTCCGAGAGCGGAAAAAATCAAAAAAGAAGTGGGGCTGTCTTTAAAACCGGAACATCAAGAAACGGCAAGTGTCATCAGACCCATTTTAGACCACATCCTTGCCGAAGCCGAAAGAATAATAATTGATTACCGAAGGCGGGAAGAAAGATCAATCAGCCATATCGCGCTCTCGGGAGGAGGCGCGTCGTTAAAAGGACTTGCCGACCTTGTCATCAACAATCTGGGCATTGAAGCAAGACTGGCAAATCCTTTTAAAAAAACAGCTTATCCTTTGTTCCTGGAACCGGTTTTAAAAGATATTGGCCCCAGTTTAGCGATTGCCACGGGATTGGCTTTAAGAGGACTTAAAGAAGAGTAAGGTAAAAATGACCAATAACCAAAATTTAGACATTAGACATTTAGGAATTAGACATTGATTAGAAATTAGACATTAGAAATTAAGAATTTATAGATATGGCCGGTTTATCATTCATTCCAAAAAAAGAACCGCAGTTTGAACAGCGCTCCGAGCAAAAATTCGGATTACTTGGCTCTTTCGCTCTTGTTGTTTTTTTAGTTTCGCTTTTAATTCTCGCCGCGCTCTACTTTTACGAACGAGGCCTTAAAACGAACGCAAGCAAGATGACGCGGGAGATAGAAAAGCAAAAAGAAGAATTTGACCCTGCTCTCGTCAATGAATTAATCTCTGTTTCAAAAAATATTGAGGCGGCGAAAGCCATCGTCGGGGAACACCGAGTCGTCTCTCCGATTTTCACCCTTCTTGAAGAAAACACGCTTCCTCAAGTATATTTTCAAAAATTCAGCAAAAATAAAAATTCGGTCTCGCTTGAAGGAGAAACTCAAAATTATCTGGAAATCGTAAAACAAGTCCTGATTTTCAAAACCAATCCTTTGGTTCAAGAAATCGCGTTCAGCAAACTGGCTAAGGGAGGCAAAGACAAAATCAGCTTTGCCTTGGAAATCATATTAAAACCGGAAATTTTGTCTCTTAAACCATGACAAAAAATATTATCGTTGTTTTTTTAATGCTGGCGGCGTTTTTTATATTCTGGTCGGGTTCAAGGCCGCTGTATGAAAAAATCAGAGTTGTTAAAAACGAGGAAACAGACTTAAAGAATTTCCTTCAAAAAATCCAGGAAATAAGGGTTTTAAGAGACGACCTTCTTACAAGCTATAACGCGATTTCAAACGAAGATTTAAAACGGCTCAAAAAAATCATCCCTTTTTCTCCGGAAAAAGAAATTTTAATCGCCCAATTTGAAAATCTCGCAACCAGCCAAAATCTCAACCTTAAAAGCGTTGAAATCGCCGAACCGGCAAAAAATAAAAACGCGGAGGAACAGCAAAACAAATTAAAAACTTACGAATCCGTCAATGTATCGCTGGTTTTAAACGGCGGCTATAAAGATTTTCTGAATTTTATCAAAGCCCTTGAAGAAAATTTGAGGATTATTGATTTTGAAACGATTAATTTCGGAGCGGGCGACAAAAATATTTACGATTTTTCAATAAAGGCGGAAACTTATTTCCTGAAAAAACAATAAAATGAAAAAGGAAAATATTTTAATCATTGTTTTGGTTGGAGCGATTTTAATCACCACTTTTGTTTGGTTTCGTTATTTCCAAAACCAAAGCAAACCGGCAATAATTGCCACAATGCAAAACGAAGAGGAGAATAAAGCGATTTTTCCGGCCGGCAAAGAATTTATCGCGCTTCTGAAAACGCTGGAAACAATCAAACTGGACGCCGATTTTTTAAACGACCCGATTTATAAAAAATTGCGCGATTTGACGCCGGAAATTATTCTTCCGGAAACAAAAGGAAGAAATAATCCGTTTGCTCCGTACCAATAAATTTCTAATTCCTAATTTCTAATGTCTAATAAAATCCCAAATTTAAAAATAACCAATGACCAGAAACTAAATATTTAGACATTTGAAGCATTGGGTATTGATTAGAAATTAGATTAATTAGAAATTAGAAATTTTGACTACATGGATAAATTTTTTGAACTTTTAATTGAAAGAGGGCTCGTAAAACGAGAGATTCTTCAAAATCTTAAAAAACAATCCGAGGAATCGGAAACGCCGATTGAAGAATTATTAATCAACCAGGGATTGGCCGAAGAAGATTTGATTAAAATAAAATCAGAGGCCTCGGGCGTGCCGGCGAAATTTTTAAAGGGCGAAAAAGTTCTTTTTGAAGTTTTAAAAACCGTTCCCGAAGAGTCGGCGCGCTATTACAAATTCGTTCCGCTTGAAATAACCGAAGAAGGGACTCTGGAAATAGGAATGATCAATCCCGCCGATTTAAAGGCGCAGGAAGCCGTCCAATTTATCGCCTCAAAACTTAATCTTCCGTTCAAAATTTATTTGATTGCTCCCTCTGATTTCAAAGAAGTGATGGAAGAATACAAGGCGATCGGAGCCGAAGTCACGCAAGCGCTTGGAGAGCTTGAACAAGCTCTTCAGGAAAAAACGCCGTTAAAACCGATAAAAACCCTTGAAGAAGAAACCATAGTTGAAGAAGCACCTATCATTAAAATAGTGGCGGTTGTTTTAAAACACGCCATTGACGGCCGGGCTTCCGACATTCATATTGAACCGATAAGAGAAAAATTAAAAATAAGATTCAGGGTTGACGGGGTTTTGTATAATACCCTGCTTCTTCCGATAAAAACGCACGAAGGCATTATCACCAGAATCAAAATCCTGACCAATATGCAGCTTGACGAAAAAAGAAAACCGCAGGACGGGAGATTTTCAACGAAAATTTCCGGCCGCGACATTGATTTTAGAGTCTCCACATTCCCGACTTATTTTGGCGAGAAAGTGGTAATCAGAATTCTTGACCCGCAAAAAGAAATTCTTGACCTTGAAAAACTGGGATTGCAAAACAATAATCTGGAAGTCGTCAAAAAAAATCTTAAAAAACCGTGGGGGCTCATCTTAATCTCCGGACCGACGGGTTCGGGCAAAACCACCACGCTTTACGCGATGCTCCAGATGCTGGACAGAGAAAAATACAATATAGTAAGTCTGGAAGACCCGATTGAATATAATGTGGAAGGAGTCAACCAATCGCAAGTCAGGCCGGAAATTGATTATGATTTCGCAAGCGGACTAAGGTCAATTTTGCGCCAGGACCCGGATATAATTATGGTGGGGGAAATCAGAGACAACGAAACGGCAAAACTCGCCATTCATGCGGCTCTGACCGGACATCTTGTTTTTTCAACGCTCCACACCAACAATGCTGTTGGTGCGATTCCGCGGCTCATTGATATGGGCGTTGACCCTTATTTAATCCCGCCGACTCTGATTATGGTAATGGCTCAGCGGCTTGCGAGAACTTTATGCGAAGACTCAAAAAAAGAGCTTGAAGTCAAAGGAGAAATCAAGAAAAAACTTGAAGAAGAAACGAAAGAAATGCCCGAAGCCATAAAAAAGAAATTCGCGCTCCCCCTAAAAATTTACCAAGCGCTGCCGAGCCCAACCTGCCCGAAGGGCACGCGGGGCAGAATCGGAGTTTTTGAAGTTCTAGAAATGACCCCGGCTATTGAAAAATTAATCTTAACCAAACCGACGGAAAAAGATATAATGGAAGAGGCGCGAAAACAGGGAATGATTACGATGAGGGAAGACGGCATCTTGAAAATCATCAAAGGCAAAATCGGCATGGAAGAACTCTGGGAAATAATATGAACGATGATAAAATAAAAAAAAGAATATTAATCACCGACGACGATGAATTCTTGCTTGAAATGTACGCCCTAAAATTCAGAGAACAAGGGTTTGAGACAGAGACCGCCAAAAACGGAGAAGAAGCGCTCAAAAAAGCGGAAGAAAAGAAAAACTTTGATTTGATTTTACTGGATATTGTTATGCCTTCGCCCGACGGATTTGAGATTCTGGCAACCATCAAACAAAAGGGCTTGTTTCCGAACGCGAAGATAATCGCCCTGACCAATCTCGGCCAAAAAGAAGACATAGACAAGGGAAAACAACTGGGTTTTGACGATTATATAATTAAAGCGCGCCATACGCCAAGCGAAGTAGTCGCCAAAGTTAAAAATATTTTAAAATGATTAAAGACCACCAGCAGGAATTAAAAAACTTAATGCAGACTGTCGCGAAAGAAGGAGCTTCAGACCTTCATTTTGCCGTTTCGCGCAATCCCTTTGTCAGAATAGCCGGAGAATTAATGCCGCTCGTCAAAGAGCCGATTTTAACGCCGGAAGACATTGAAAATTTCGCCAAGCTGATTTTAGGAGAGAAAAAATTTGAAAAACTGGCAAATGAGAAAGAAATTGATTTTTCTTACGCATTTGAAGACAAGTTAAGATTCAGGGGGAATATTTTTTATCAGCAAGGATTTTTGGGTATTGCTTTAAGGGTCATTCCCGCCAAAATTCCTTCGTTAAAAGAACTTAATCTTCCCGAGGTTCTCGCTGAATTTTGCGGAAAAAAACAGGGGTTTTTTCTTGTCGTGGGACCGACTGGCCACGGAAAATCAACCACGCTCGCAAGCATGATTGAAGTTATAAATCGCTCTCGCCGAGAACATATCGTCACGATTGAAGACCCGATTGAGTACATTTTTACTTCCGACAAATCAATCATCAATCAGCGTCAAGCGGGAGAAGACACGCAAGACTTTCATCGAGCGCTCCGATCAATGTTTCGCGAAGACGTGAATGTCGTTATGATCGGCGAAATGAGAGACCACGAAACAATGGCAACGGCCGTAACCGCGGCTGAAACCGGGCACCTCGTTCTTTCTTCCCTGCATACCAACAACGCCAGCCAAACCATTGACCGAATCATTGATTCCTTTCCCCCTTCCCAGCAAGACCAGATACGAAACCAGTTGTCCGGAACCCTGCTTGGAGTTTTTTCCCAAAGATTGGTGCCAAGAGCGAGTGGCGGAAGAATTCCGGCCTACGAACTTCTGATCGCCAACAACGCCGTGCGAAACCTCATCAGAGAAAACAAGACTTTTGAAATTGATATGGTCATAGAAACCGGCTCTAACGCGGGAATGGTGGCTTTAAATCAGTCGCTTTCCGACCTCGTTAAAAAAGGGGAAATCTCTTTTGAAGACGCGCTTCACTACTCTCTGGACCAAAGAGGACTTACAAGCTTAATGGAACGGTAGTCATATAAAATGTTATTTTTCTATCAGGCAAAAACAAAAGAAGGAGAAGAAAAAAAAGGCGCGATTGAAGCGCCGAGTTCCGAGCTCGCGCTTCTAGCCCTCCAGAGACGCGATCTCATAATAATTTCTTTGCTGGCTTCCGGAGAAAAAAAGGGACTTTTGCGGGAATTCTCTTTTTTCGGAAAAATAGCGCACCGGGATATCGTCATTCTTTCGCGCCAACTCGCCATTCTCTTTGAAACAAAGGTGCCCGTCATCACATCGTTTGAAATCCTGATTAACGAAACTTCAAACAAAAATCTGAAAAAAAATCTCCAAGAAATATTGGAAGACATCCAGGGAGGGCTTCCGATATCCCAGGCAATGAGAAGACACCCCGAGGTTTTTTCCGACTTTTACACCAATATGATTAAGGTTGGCGAAGAGGCCGGCAAATTGGACGAAATTTTCACCTACTTGGCCGATTATCTGGAAAGAAACTATGAACTTACGAGCAAGGCGAAAAACGCTCTCATCTATCCGGCTTTTGTTTTCGGCGCTTTTATCATTGTAATGATTGTGATGCTCGCCGTGGTCATTCCAAAAATCGCGGATATCATCAAAGAAACCGGGCAACCGATACCTTTATACACCAAAATAGTCATTGGGTTTTCGGATTTTACAAAAAGCTTTGGGATATTTTTTCTTATCATCGTCGGATTGGGACTCGCTCTTTTTTGGTGGTACTATCTAAAGACGGAAAAGGGCCGGCTTTTGGTGGCGAGAATCCAAATTTCCATTCCGATTTTCGGCGAACTTTTCAGAAAAATTTATTTGGCGCGACTTTCGGATAATTTGCAAACGCTCCTTAAAGGAGGAATCTCAATGGTAAAATCTCTTGAAATCACTTCGGCAACCATAGGAAGTCCGATTTACAGCCAAATCGTCAAAGAAAGCATGGAAATGGTAAAAGCGGGAAGCTCTCTTTCCGGCGCCTTTTCCCAATACCAAGATATCTCCTCCCTTTTCGTCCAAATGATAAAAGTCGGGGAAGAAACCGGCCGGCTGGATAAAATTTTAAACTCAATTTCGCGCTTTTATCAAAAAGAGGTTGATAATACCATAGACAATATAGTCGGACTTATTGAACCGATTGTAATTGTTGTTTTGGGTTTGGCCGTTGGCATAATGGTCGCCTCGGTTCTGATTCCGATTTATAATATAACAGCCGCTATATGAAAAAAGGTTTCACTTTGATTGAGCTTTTGGTGGTGGTCGCCATTGTCGGATTGGTGGCTTCCGTTGTTTTAGCTTCATTGAGTTCCGCCCGCAAAAGATCAAGAGACGCGAGAAGAATAGACGACATTAAACAAATACGAACAGCCCTTGAATTGTATTTCAGCGTTAATAGTTCTTATCCAACCGCTTTGAGCGCTTTGGTTCCCGAACAAATTCCCGTGATTCCCGCAGATCCTCTCGGCAATACCGGAGCCCTCTGCAGAACTGCCGCTGGTTACTGTTATGCTTATTCTCCGCTCGCCAATCCGACCTATTACCATATCGGAGCCCAGCTTGAAGAAACAACGAATCCGGCGTTCAATTCCGACAAAGATTGCAGTTCCGCCGGAACCGGTTGTCCGGCCGGGGTCGCCTATATCAACGGGTTTGACGGAACGGACCCAATCTACGATATTATTCCCTAACGCTTAAATGTGGATAAACGCGCTTGACAGACATAATCTATCCTGAGTAAAATTTATAATTAATCTTATCAATTTAAGAAAGGTCGAAATTTCAAAAAAAACAAAATTTAAATCATAATGAATTTTTTACGCAAATTCGGCAAAAACAAAGGTTTTACCTTAATTGAACTTTTGGTGGTAATCGCCATCATCGGAATTTTGGCGTCTGTTGTGCTCGCCTCGTTAAATTCCGCCCGCAAAAAATCAAGAGATGCGAGAAGAATAGCCGACGTCAAACAACTGCAATTAGCGCTTGAATTGTATTTTGACGCGAACAGCGCCTACCCAGCCACTTTGAGTCTTTTGGCTTCAGGCGGACAGATTCCCGTGGTTCCTCAAGATCCATTGGGTCCCCTCAGCACCGGCGCTTGCCGACCTGATTACTGCTACGCCGTTTCCGGCGCGACTTATTATCATATCGGAGCTCGGCTTGAAGAAACATCAAATCTGGCGTTCAATTCCGATAAAGATTGCAGTTCCACTGGAATCACTTGTCCGGCCGGGGTCGCCTACACCAACGGATTTGACGGAACAACGGACGCAACAAATGCCGTCTACGACCTTGTGCCCTAACGCTTGGAAAGGTTTTTCTTGTTTTGGATTAATTCCAACTCCGCATTTTCGAGCCGCCCCAAGGGGGCGGCTCGAAGTGTTTATTGCTAAAATTCAGCGACTTGGAACGACTTGGAAACCCCATTTCCAAGTTGGTTTCCGAAATTAATATGGAAGAAATCATAGTTTTTATTTTCGGTTTAATCTTGGGCAGTTTTGCGAATTTAATTATTTTTCGGCTCCATACCGGAGAAAAAATTTTATTCGCAAGGTCTAAATGTTTAAATTGCCGAAAAACGCTAAAATGGTTTGAACTGATTCCGGTCGCCTCTTTTATTTTTCAAAAAGGAAGATGCCGAAATTGCGAAACTCGCCTGTCTCTTCAATATCCGGCAGTTGAATTGCTGTCGGGCTTGCTGTTTCTTTTTATCTGGCTTAAGTTTCTAACCTACTCTCCTGAATTTTTCTTCTCGCTTGCGTTTTGGTTTTTTCTTTTACTCGCGTCAATTTACGATTTAAAACATCAAATTTTGCCCGAAGAATTTATTTTATCCGCGTTGATTCTGGCGATAAGCGCGAAATTTTTCTTTTTTAAAGACATTTTTTTTCCGTCTTTTGCCACCGGTTTTGCTATTTTTGCTTTTTTCGTCTTGCTTTGGTTTATAACAAAAAAACAGGGCATTGGCTTTGGAGACGCGAAAATGGCTTTGGCGCTCGGCATTTTTTTGGGCTTTCCAAAAGCCGTTTTCGGGCTGATTTTTTCTTTTTGGCTCGGAGCTTTGGTTGGAATTTATCTCATCCTCTTTAAAAAAGCGGGAATGAAAACTCCGATTCCTTTCGGTCCCTTCTTGTTTCTTGGAAACTTTATCGCCTTTATCTTGAATTTACCCGTCGTTTTTTGATTTTTGGTGTTTGTTGGACGAAATCCGAACTTTTTTTGACGAAAATCCGGACTGCGAATTTTGAACGCTCCGCCCCGCCGCCAGCCGCCGAGTACGGCGGTCTGTTCGGCGGAGTTTATCCCGCACCGAGCTTCGCTCTGGTGCGGGGCGCTGACGCGCGGGCGGCGGAACGAATATGCGGTATGGCATTTTCACGCCGGCGGGATTTGTGGTAAAATAAGTTATGCTTATGTTTCAAAATTTTATTCAAGATTTAAGCCCTTGGCTGTTAAATCACGGCGCAAAAATCGCCGCAATTATAATCGCAAGCTATCTCATTCGCAAATTCGCAAGGATTTTCGTTGAAAGAATCGTGAGAAAAATTATTGTTTCCGATCATTTTCTTACCAAAGAAGCGGAGAAAAAACGCGAGGATACTTTAATCGGGATTATCAGCGGCTCCATCAGTATAGTTGTTTTATTGATGGCCGCTTTAATGATTTTACAGGAACTGGGTATTGCCATCGGTCCGCTTTTGGCGGCGGCCGGGATTGCCGGTCTGGCGTTTGGTTTCGGAGGCCAATATTTGATTCGCGATGTCATCTCGGGCCTTTTTATTATTCTGGAAAATCAGTATCGGGTAGGAGATGTGGTTTGTTTTGACGGAACTTGCGGACTAGTTGAGGATATCAGCTTACGGATGACTTCTTTGAGGGACTTGGACGGCACGGTACATCATGTGCCGCACGGCGAGATTAAAAAAGTTTCCAATCTTTCAAAACATTACGCAAGGGTAAATCTCAATATCGGTATTTCATACAGCTCAAACTTGGAACATGTTATCTCTGTGGTTAACGAAGTTGGACGGGAATTGGCGGAAGATGCCGAGTGGAAAGAACATATTTTGAAACCGCCGCAATTTCTGCGGGTGGACGATTTTGCGGACTCGGCGATTATCATAAAAATTCTTGGCGAAACAAAACCGCTTAAGCAGTGGGACGTTGCCGGAGAACTTCGTAAGCGACTTAAAATTGCCTTTGACAAAGAAGGCATAGAGATTCCGTTCCCGCAAAGAGTTATACATAACGCAAAAAATGAAGAACAGAAGGTCTAATAAAAAAAGATATTGGTCAGATAAGGTGACAAAACAAAGTAATGCTTTGGATTTAGAATCAGGCGTGTTTACCTGGAAAAACTCTCGGAAAATCGCTTTATCGCTCAAACGCTCGGCCGAGGCAAGTTTACGGAGAAAATCTAAGCCCCTTCGGTCAGCTATGTCTATGCTTAATTTTTATATTAATCGAGCTGGAAAAAACTTATCCACTGCTCAAAAACGCATTTTAGAACAAACTAAAATTGAACTCCGTAAGGTTTTTAATAAGTAATCGTCATTTATAATATGCCGCAAACAATTCTTAAAAAAGTCATTCTCACAAAACAAATACGCCGGGCAGACTTTTTGAAATTCATGTCGGCTCGGAAAAAAAGAGATTTATTGCGACAGTCCTCTTATCTCGTTGGCAAGAGAGTAGTGCATATCAATGCCGTCGCCGACGGCGGGGGTGTCGCGGAAATACTCGCAAGCCTCATTCCATACCTGCGCTCTTTGAGTGTTGAAAGCGACTGGTATTTTATCAATCCCGACGTCGGCAAAAGATTTTTTGAGATAACCAATAAGATTCATAACGCCCTGCAGGGCGCGCCGGTAAAAATCAGCGGTCGAGAATGGGCTGAATATAAAGAGATAAGCAGACGTATCGCCGAGGAACTGGAAAAAATTGATTGCGACATCTTGGCTATAAACGATTCCCAACTTCTTTTGGCAGGGCATCTCGCGCATCTTACTAAACACAAAATATATTTCAGTCACATTGATACATCCTCGGTTTTTAAACCGGTTTGGAAAAAGCTTTTTCCGGCCATTCTGTCCTATCACCGAGTCGTTTTCAGCAATCGCGATTTTGTAAACGGCAGTTTGCCCGATAGCAAAGTAAAAATTTTTACGCCGGCGATTGATCCGCTGGCTCCTAAGCAAAAAATTATTCCCCCAAAAGAGACTCGCTTGTATTTAAAAAAACAAGGCGGCATCCCCGCGCATTGTCCTCTCATCGCGCAGATCTCGCGTTTTGATATCTGGAAAACTCCGATGGGGATCATTCAGGCTTTTCGCATAGTTCAAAATACGTATCCCAATGCGCAGCTAGTTTTGGTCGGTTTTAATACTGCCAAGGATAATCCCGCGGCTAAGATCGTTTATAAGGATATTGCGGCTGTTGCCGGAAAATCCCGCGACATCTTTTTGTTTTTTAACCCCAAAGGTAAAAATGTTTTGGAGTTTACCGTTATGGCGCAAAATGGGGCTGACATCATTGTTCAAAATTCCATCAAGGAAGGATTTGGTTTGGTGGTAACGGAGGCAATGTGGAAACGACAAGCGGTAATCGGCGGCCCGGCTTTAGGGATAAGAAAACAAATTCGCAACGGCAAAAACGGCTTTATTGTAAAATCTCCAGAGGAAATGGCTCAAAAAATTATTTTCCTTTTGTCTCACCCAGTGGAAAGAAAACGGATGGGAAATGCGGCGAGAAAAACCGTTTTTGGGAGTTTTTTATTCCCACGATTGGTTTTAGATCATCTTAAGCTGTATCAGTCTTGTTTAAAATAAAGTTGTGCGATACCGTATAAAAGTTGTGACGATAGTCGTAAGTCGCGGCGCAATAAATTTATAATGTCCGAAATAAATTATGATTTACAAATGTCCAAAATGCGGCCAGACGTCGGAACAGGCGGGCAACTGTCCAAATTGTAATGTTCCGATGAATGAAGAAACTGCTCCCGCAAACGGAGGAGCCGCGCCTGAGACTTCTCAGCCGCAAGAATCTCAAGGTTCAAAAGAATAAAAACGATAAAAAACAAACCCCGGTTAACCGGGGTTTGTTTTTCTAAATCCCGCCGGCGTGAAAATGCCATACCGCATATTCGTTCCGCCGCCCGCACGTCAGCGCCCCGCACCAGAGCGAAGATCGGTGCGGGATAAACTCCGCCGAACAGACCGCCGTACTCGGCGGCTGGCGGCGGGGCTTCGCTTCGGCTCGGGCGAGGCGGAATTCCCCCCACACCCCCCTTCCGCCTCGCCCTCGCTTGGGCTGGCGAAATTTTTTGCGGCGGGCTTTTCTTTCTTTTCCTTGTCCCACCCTCCCGACGCGGAAAAGATTAAGGAACTCCCTAAAATTTGTTTGCTTATTTTTGAAGTTTGCGGTATCATTATATTAAACAAGTTGATATACACTTACTATAAGTAGTATATTATAATAGTTTATCAAAGTCAAAACAATATGGCAAATTCAGTTAGTGAAAATATCCGCAAACTTCGGATCAAAAAGGGAATATCCCAAGATCGCCTCTCAAAAGACGCTGATTTAGCGTTGAATACGGTTGTGAAAATAGAAACTGGGGAAAGCCCAAATCCTACTGTGGATACATTAGAAAAAATAGCCAAAGCCCTCGATGTGGCAGTGGCGGAATTGTTTAAATAAAATTATGAAAAATTTAACTGAAAAGAAAACAATACAAGCGTTAGTTCATACGGCGGTAGAATCTTACGCCGAGGGCTTTAAGGCCCGCCACGAGGCGGAAGTTGATAATCCCGAGGGAATTATCAATATGAAAGTCCACAATGTTTTTATCGAAGCACTTGGAAAAGATGTTCAATATTACGCCGCACTTGTTCGTTCATTGGATAGCTCACTTGGAAATATGCTCGAGGGATTAGCGATCAACCTCGCAAAACTTTCTTTTGAAGTAAAGAAAAATGTTGAAGGGCCTTTGAGCGTCGGACAAACAAGAGCAATCGCTGTGCTTTTGGAAAAATATAAACGCCACGAGAAACGCCCCAGTACTAACGATTATGAAATTTTGCGAGGCGAAAATAAAAACAAGGCGATTATAAAACGGCACGATAGCGATTATTATTTGATAGACAAAGATTCTGGAAGTCATTATTTAATTGAGTTAAAAATTGGCGGCGACTTGGATAATAAAAAAGCCCGCTCGGAAAAAGAGGCGATTTTGGAACAATACGCGATACTTTCAAACACCTTGCCAAAATTGGAAAAATTGAAAATTTATTTTGCTACCGCTTATAACCGATTTGGTGAAAATAAACCTTGGCGACAAGAGCGCGTCCGCCAATTTTTTGCCGATGATGAATTATTGATCGGAAAAGATTTTTGGAATTTTATTTGTCAGTCGGACAAAGGTTATGAAATGGTGTTAGAAGCATATCGCGGGAGCGCGCACCTCATCAAAAACGCGCTGGACTCTATTAAAAAAACTTATTTGGGCTAAATCAATTTATGGATAAAAAATATCAAATACACCTCGCGGATAGTT
>MHMS01000004.1:37627-39844 GCA_001821615.1 Candidatus Niyogibacteria bacterium RIFCSPLOWO2_12_FULL_41_13
TATTAAAAAAATCCCGACCGCCTCGGTGGATTTGATTTTGACCGATCCGCCCTACAATTTAAGCCCTTATTCAACAGGAAACATTAAACTTTCTTGGAGAAAAGAATTGAATAATGATTTGGCGGATTGGGATAAAAAAGAATTTGTGCCAAATGATTGGGTTAAAGAATTTAAGCGAATCCTAAAACCAACAGGCAATATCTTTGCTTTTACGAGCTATAATTTGCTCGGAAAATGGCATGAAGCGTTTGACCCAGAATTTGATACTTTTCAATTTATGGTTTGGCACAAAACAAATCCAGCACCAAAAATTAGGCGGGCGGGATTTTTGAATAGTTGCGAGTTAATCGTTTGTATGTGGAATAAAAATCACACTTGGAATTTTAGCAATCAAAGAGACATGCACAATTTTATTGAAACGCCAATTTGCATGGGCGTTGAACGCTTGAAAGAACCCAACCACCCGACACAAAAACCTGTGCGTGTTTTAGAACATTGTATAAAACTTGCCTCAAAAGAGGGTGATGTAATTTTTGATCCATTTATGGGCGTTGGCTCAACCGGCGTTGCCGCACTTAATTTGGATAGACAATTTATCGGAGTTGAAATTGACGAAAAATATTTTAAGGCGGCGGAAAAACGGTTGAATGGACAACCAGCAAAACTATTCAGGTATGAAAATATCAAAGTTATCAATAAGTAATTTTCGGTGCATAAAAGATCAAACTTTTAATTCAAAAGAGTTTTCTATTTTTATTGGCGATAATGCCACTGGCAAAACTTCTATAATTGAAGCCGTTAACTACGCTCTTTCTCCTTATTTTTTGTCTGGACGAATAAAGCACACCGATTTTTATGCTGGTTCGGACGACCCGATTGCTATTAAAATTGAGTTTGATGAAAATTTTACCGCCTCATTGCCGGACGGATACATAACGCAAAAAATTGAGTGCAATGGAGTTTATTTAGAAATTAAAAAGAGAGACAAAGCGGCGGCGGGCAAGGCATTTTCCGATATTGTTGTATTGACTCATTATGTTATTCCGAACAGACCGAAAGACAACGATAAGGGCTGGGAAATACAAAGAAAAAGCGGAACAAAATTTCAGTTTGACGAAAGATTGCTTGCTTTGTCCCAAGTAGAATTAGAAAAATTCCCAAAAAGTTTTTATTTCGGAAAAAACAGAGAAAGACAATTGCAACGAGGTTTTAATTCTTCAATTTCTTCCGTTTTCGACGATTTTAACTGGCGTTTTTCAAAAGGAATTAGAGATGAGAAAGTCGCGGAGGGCGAGGAAAATTTTTTTGCGAAGAAAAGCATCTTTGAAAAAGAAATCATAAGTAAAATAGACGAGGCGTCGCTTAAAAAAAGTTTTGAGGCATTAAACAATAAACTGAAAAATTTTGAAGTTGAGAATATTGATCTTTCTTTCATTGACGGAAACGCACCATTTGATCATGCTTTTCTTTCGCAAAAATTAGAAAAACTTGATTTGCCGGTAACTACTCTTGGCTCGGGCGTTGAAATGATAATTTCCCTGTTATTTTTGGAAACCTTAGCCTCGCTTTCAAAGGAAAATATTATTGTTTTAATTGACGAGCCCGAGCTTCATTTGCACCCGCATTTGCAAGAAAAATTAGTCCAATATCTGATTGAATTTTCAAAAGCAAATCAAGTTTTTATTTCTACCCACTCGCCCTACTTTTTCAAAAATTGTTTGAAAAATTCTCAAATTGAATTATTGATTACCAAAAATACTGACGCCGGTATCGCGGTTGAAAATACTGGCTCTCAATTTGGGCTTTTCCCGTGGAGTCCATCTTGGGGTGAAATAAATTATTCGGCGTATGATTTACCGACAATTGAATTTCATAATGAGCTTTACGGATATATTCAAGAAGAACAGAAAAAATACACAATTGATCAAGTTGAAACATATTTTGTCGGCAAAAGCATTACAAAATCAAAAAAATGGACTGAAATAAAAAATGGTCAAGCTCAACAGCCGCAAGATGCGACTTTAATGACCTTTGTTAGAAATTCAATTCATCACCCAGAAAATACGAGCAACGGCGGTTATACGCCGCAGGAATTAAAATCGTCAATTGACGAAATGATTAAATTAGTAAAGAATCCATAAAGAAAAGCCCGCCGCAAAAAATTTCGCCAGCCCAAGCGAGGGCGAGGCGGAAGGGGGGTGTGGGGGGAATTCCGCC
>MHMS01000005.1 GCA_001821615.1 Candidatus Niyogibacteria bacterium RIFCSPLOWO2_12_FULL_41_13
CAATGATTTTCGGACCCAAGCCGTCAATGTCAAAAACCGCTCTTCCGACAAAATGATAAATTTTCTCTTTTTTTATCGCCAAACAATTTCTGTTTGGACAACGGTAAGCCGTCTCGCCCGGTTCTTTGACGATTTTCGTTTTGCAAACCGGACAATGAACCGGAATCTTAATTGATTTTTCTTTTCCGGTTCTTAATTCTTTCAGGACTTTTCTGACCTCGGGAATGACATCGCCGGCGCGTCCCACAACCGCCGTGTCTCCCGCTTTTATTCCCAATCTTTGAATTTCGTCAAAATTATGCAAAGTGGCGCGGCTGACGACAACTCCTCCTATTTTAATCGGATTCAAAATCGCAATGGGCGTTATGACGCCCGTTCTTCCGATTTGTAAAATAACATCTTTAACAATCGTCGTGGCTTCTTCCGGAGTAAATTTAAAAGCTATCGCGCCTCGCGGCGCTTTTCCGACCACACCGGCTTTCTTAAACAAGTCGTTGTCGTCAATGGCTGTGACAAGCCCGTCAATCTGAAAAGGCAGTTTTTCCCGCTCTTTTTCAATTCTTTTCCAAAAACCTAAAATTTCTTCCGATTTTCCAAAAATCCGGGAAAACTTATCGCTCTTAAAACCGAGAGAATTTAAAATAATATGTTCTTCGGAATGAAATTTCTGGCCAAAGTCGGCAATCAAACCGTACGCGTAAAAATCAAGCCGCCTTAGAGCTGTGATTTTGGGGTCAAGCTGGCGAACGGAGCCGGCCGCCAAATTTCGGGGATTGGCGAATTTCGGCTCTCCCGCCTTCTCTTGTTCCTTGTTAATTTTCTCAAATTCTTTTTTGGCGATAATCACCTCTCCTCTTATTTCAACTCTACTTGGAAGCTTAGCTTCTAAGCTGAATAAATCGGATTTATTGTGAATTTCAAGTTTTAACGGAATGGCTTCAATAGTCTTGATATTTTGAGTTACATCTTCGCCGATGAAACCGTCGCCTCTTGTTGACGCCTCAATCAAAAGGCCATTTTTATAAACCAAGCTTAACGCAAGACCGTCAAATTTTAACTCCGCGAACAGCCGCAAAGGAGACGCTCTTCCCAAAACTTTTTTAAGCCGCTCCTGCCACTTTAAAAATTCTTCCTCCGAAAAAACATCTTCCAACGAGAGCATCGGAACGGCGCGCGAAACTTTTTTAAACTTATCAAGCGGCTTTCCGCCCACTCTTTGGGTTGGAGAATCGGGCGCGATAAATTCCGGAAACTCGTCTTCCAGTTTTTTTAATTCGCGCTTTAACGAATCCAAGGCTGAATCGGAAATTTCCTGGCGATCAAGAACATGGTATAAATAACGGTGATGATTGACGGCTTTTTTAAGTTTTTCAATCCTCTCTCTCGCCTCTTCTTTGGTCACCCCGTTAGAAGCTTTAAAATAGTTCTTTTTGAAAATCATAATGATTGATAGCCCAGCATCCTGTTATAGCAACAACCTGGTTTTTAAGCTTCTAACGGGGTCATAAATCAATAGCTTAAGCTTATCCCTCTTTCAGCCGCTCTCTCAATCTTCAAACATTGATTCGGATCGCTTGTCCTGTTTCTGCCCCGCGATTCTATTGTTGTTAAAACCGGACTGCCCGCTTTCGTTACGCTTACTTCCGCGCAAGAACCGTTCGCAAGACTTAAAATAAAGCTTCCGCCCGAAGGGAACTCGTTTTGTTTTAAATCCCGATACAAAGCGCTTTCCGCGCCGGCGTCAGCCGCGTAAAAAGCGATCTGGCTATCTTCGCCGGCGCCGCTCAATTTAATCTGGTTTAAAACAACATTGCCCACGCCAAGGCCAAGACTCAAAATTATTGAGATAATTAAAACGGCCAACAATAATAAAAATCCGTTTTTCACCCCGTTAGAAGTCTGCCTTATGTGATTATTATGATTTATTCCAAACATAATTCGCTTTTTATTATATCTCCGTTAATTAGATGCAGAGAAATTTTATCAAAATTTTTCTATCTAAGACTTCTAACGGGGTTCATGTTTACGAGTCGGGGTTTCTGCTTGAAACCAAGGTTTGCAGATTTATCTCCGTTATTTTATTCTTGAACGAAACGCTCGCTTTTATTCCGATTAAAATTTTTGGCTGGAATCCGTCTCCCGACGCGGCTCCGGAAACAACAAATTTTAAATTATCCACTTTTACATCGCTTGTCGTAAGAGCGAGAAAAGAATTTCCGCCGTCCGATGATTTCTCAATCCGATTGTTATTTAATCGGTAGACTGCCGTTTGTCCCAAAGCATTTTGAAATGTAAGCGTAGAACTTCCGGAAGAGCTATAGGTCGTTCCCGTTCTTATTTCTTTTGCCATTATTTCCAGAGCAAAACGGGCATTGTCCATAATATTGCTGAAGTTGATTGAATTTTTGTTGGCGTCGTTTAAATTCAAAAGCCCCGACATCGCGATTGTCATAAACACCATAAACGCGCCAACCGCCACAATCATTTCAAACAAAGTGAATCCTTTTTTCATATTAATTTCACCACCAATTAAAAAGGCGGTCTTCAACGACAAAGCTCTTTTCCCGACCTTTGTCCCGCCATTTCATTTCAACCGTTAATTTAATTTCCTTGTCCGGCTGAATCGTCTCGGTAATTATTTTTCTTTGAAAAACAGTATCCGTTCCGTTTAGGTAATTGTAGCCGGTTGCCGAATCAAATTTGATTTTCGGACAGCCATTCTCGGGGCATTGAGTAATTGAATCGTTAATCGCGTCCGCGTAACAGCCGTTGGGAGACTGGCAGGAGTTAAAAAAAACATCAAGCCAATCATTGCCTTGCGATGAATTGGTCATTTTTTTGTTAATAATGTATTCCATTCCTTCTTGCCCCAGAAAAAAAGCGATATTTTGATTTTTGGCGAAACTTGCCCGAGAAACGCCGAATGAAACAAGATCATAAACTCCCAAAAACGCAATAATCAAAACTGAAATCGCGACAAGCGCTTCAAGCAGGGAAAAACCGCTTCTTTTATTTTGCGATCTGCGATCTGCGATTTGCGATTTATAGCTTTTTAACATAAATTTGTCCGCTTATCCAAAAAATCACGGCGCTTTGTTTCCCGACAGATTCAAGAATAACCGCTCCATTGGATACGCTCTCTCCTTGACTTTTTATGGTGACGGCGGGATCGGGTCTTTTATACACTATGTTAATGTCGGCTTTATTGCATTGACCCGGCGGAGAAGAGTCATAATTAACGCATAAATCAACTATTTTAACTTTATTTAAGATAAATTCTCCGGCTGATTCGTTGATATCGTAATTGCCGTTCCCGTTAATATCGGCGAAAATATTGAATTTGTCCGGCTCTATTTTTTTAAAATGAACGCCGTAAGGAGGGAAAACGATTCCGGAAACGGGATCGTTGAAAGCCCGCACTCCCATAGCGTAGCCTTCAGCCTGCCTTAAAACAGAAGCGATATCTTGGCTTACATTGCCAAGATTTAAACTGGTTGTAAACTTTGGATAATTCGCCAAAACCATTCCGTTTATAGCGGCAAAAACTCCGATAACCACCAATAATTCAATAATGGTAAAACCTCGCATAAATATCCCCGGGGCGTTGGAATTTATATTTCTCTAAATCTGGGAGTTCTCTCGTCATTGTCGCTGGCCGATGAACAACCAGGGTCGGCGGGGAAATCAATCAACCCGTCTCCGTCGTTATCTACTCCGTCGGAACACTGCGAAGACGATGATGAATTAAAAATCGCGCTAACGGCTTTATTCGCGTTCATGGTTATGGCGCAAGTTGACAGTGTTCCCGAACAATCTCCGCTCCAATTGGCAAAAGTTGAACCGGTGTCGGGAGCGGCGGTTAAAACAACGGACGCTCCCGAAGCGTAATCATCGTCGCAATCAGCGCCGCAGTTAATCGGAGTTCCGTCGTTGCCGTTAATATCGCCGGTTACAACGCCGGTTCCACTGCCGGATTTAGCGACAGAAAGGTTGTAAGCGCTTGGAGAACCGCATCCGCTTCCGGTTCCCTTGACTCCGTAATTTGTTCCTTTAAAATTTACCCAGCCGGTTACGGCATCCTGGCTGTTGTCGTCGCCGCCCCAGGCATAACCGCTCCAGTCGCAAGTTCCGGCTATTGGCGCGTCCGCCAACGCTCCGTAATTAGTTCCTCTTAATTTAATCCAGCCGTCCCAGCCGCCGGAGCCGGCTGTTCCAGCCACAGCCCTTGCCCAGCCGGAAACTTGGCCGGTGGCAGAAGCAAGTTTTGCTTCGCAAGTTCCCGAAGGACAGCCGCTTAAATCGCTTTGATTAAAACCAATCCAACCGATGTTTGACGACCAGGCGTAACCGGACAAAAGACCGGCTAAATCAACATCAACTCCGTAATTTGGAGCTCCTCCCGTAATATCATTCTTGCAGGAAAAACTAATCCAACCGATGTTTGACGACCAGGCGTAGCCGGATAAACTGTGATTTTGGCAAGAAGCTTGCGCGTAAACAAAAGCGAAAAAACCCGCGAACAAAATTAAGCTTAAAACCAATAAAATTTTTGACTTGCTTCGCATAATTTATCCAAAAACTTTTATTTCCAAACGTTCAACTCTTTTCTCCAAAACTTCAACCGATTTTTTGTCCGTTTCTCGGGATTCTTGATATTTTTTAATCATAATTTTAATTTCTTTTAATTCTTGAGAGTGTTCGGTTAAAATTTTGGAATGTTCGGTTATTTTATCTTCTAAAAACATAATTCTTCGTTCCAAACTTTCAAGCTTGGCCCAAATTTTTTTCAGACCCTCTTCCATTTTCTCTTCTATTCTCTCAAATCTTTCGTCTATTCCCTCAAATCTTTTATCCACCGCCTGAAATCCCCGAGCCACCATTCCCGCCACTGTTTCAAGGGTGATTTTTTTCTTTTTTTCCCTCTTTTTGCCAATCATAGATTTGTTTCAATTTTACCACAATTTTACCACAATCAAAATTTAAAAAAAGCGTGGATAACTCCAATTATGGAAATTGAACCTCAACAGTTGATTTGCCAAACAAATTTCTGGAATTTCATAATATCTATTATTAGTCTGAATAGAATATCTATTATTAGTCTGAATAGAAAATAAAATCAAAATTACAACTATCCATAAAATTCACGATCGTATAATTTATGGATAATTTTTAATTGCGCTCCCGCTCGTCCTCGCTCACCCCAGCCCTGCCTCTTGAAAGAAGCTCTCACAGGCGATAAAGCATAAAAAATAGATTAAGCAAGGCTAACTTCAACCTCTCTCATTTTTGCTCCCTTGAGTTCTTCTTTTTCTATTTCAAGATAAGTAAGGATAGCATCTTGGATATTAATCAAGGCTTCTTTTTCAGTTGCTCCTTGACTATGACATCCGGGAAGAGCCGGGACACGAACATCATAACCATATTTACTTTTATGAATAATTATTAAGTATTTCATATATGTTTTATCCTACTGCGCTCTGAAACTTGAAGTCAATATGTAATCTTTTTATACATAATTTTATCAATTGCTTTTTCTTGAAAGATTAATTTCCATATTTCTTCAGTTCCAAAACAGAGCAAACTCGCCACAAGGCAAACAAAAAACTATTAACTATGGAGGTTGAACCTCCATAGTAACCTCCATAGTAGTTTAGACGGTCAAAAAGTTCTAATAAGTGTTTGAAGCTCGACGTTCAATTCGAAAAACGCGGATTACTTTTTAACGCGCTTTCTTAGACGCAATTCCCAGTTCATTTTCTAATTGCCTTAAAGTAATATACTCGCCGCGACTAAATTCTTTGCGAGATTGCTCTAAATCTCGTTTTTGCGACGGAGTTAATTCTATTAAGGGCATCACTTTTTGTAATCTTAAAAAATCCTCATAATCCTTGCGAGGAATGATTACTAAATCGTCTTTTATTAAATTTTTCGGAATAGTTATTGCGATCATATTTTATTTTATCACAAGTTCCAAAACAGAGCAAACTCGTTGCAAGACAAACAAAAAACTATTGAGAAACTATTTAACTATTAAGATTCAACCTCAATAGTTAGCCTTTCTGACAGACGAGAAATTGGATGTAGGGGGCGTTGGTGCCGGCTGTAAGAAAGAATGGGCCACTATTGTCATAAGGTGCAGACGATGTACGACCCCCTGAAGAACCGGGATTATTAGCAACGAACGATCCACTACCGCCGCCGTCGCCAGTTTCAGATGAACTCACAAAATGGAAATGATAACCAGTTGGGCGATTTTCTCCATTGCCCAAAGGTGTTCCTACGGTCAAAGTCAAAGTTCCTCCTCCAACCAAGTACCGACCCACGGCTGATGGAACCGCTGACCAGCCCGAAGGGCAAGACGACAAATTAAAAAAACTGATTGCGCCGGAAGGAACGCCACCGCCTCCTCCGCCGCTACTATTTATAGTTACATTTCCAGTTCCACCTGTAGGTGTAATAGTGATGTTTGTACCGGCTGTGATTTGCGACACGCCGCCACCGCCGACCTGACTCCATGCTGTCTTACAATCACCGGCAATGCACAGACCGCCGGAAGAATTAATCTGCCCCGCTTGAACATCTAATTTATACCCCGGATTCGTCGTCCCGATACCGACGTTGCCGCTTCCCATCATAACATGTAAAGGCACAAAAGTTCCATTGTTAGAATAATGTCCAAATTCAATATCATGGGCAGTTCCATATGTTCCGATTTCCAAATCATTGCCGGCTATTCCAAAACCCATCACACTGTATCCATCATCAAAAAGAGCTAATTTTACCCCGGGCGTGTCGGTTCCCAGACTAAGCTTATAATGCGGACTCGCCGTCCCGATGCCGACGTTGCCGTCGTTTGCTGAAATATACATACGAGAATTGCCTGTGGTTGGAGCAGCAGCACCAAGATCTGCCCAAAACCCAATCCCATACTGTCCACCACCCGTAAGAAGCCCAATTCCTCTCATCGCAAGGTTTGGATCTGCTTCATCGGACAAAGCCAATATATTACTAACACCCCCTTGATCTGGTCCAAAAGACAACTTATAGTCCGGGTCTGTCGTCCCGATGCCGACGTTGCCTTTGTCAACAATAAGGCCGTTTGCCGCGCCTCCGGTATTAAGTATTAAGCCGCCGCTTTTCCCTTGGCCCGTCGCGCCGACATTCAAAGGAGCGTCAACATTGCCTCCTGTCGGAGAAACGCTCGGCTCCTGCCAGGCGGCGAAAAGAACGGCTACTGGAATGGCAATCGCCAAAACGCCGACGATTTTTAAAAATTCTTTAAATAAAAATACGGGATTTTTCATAGATTGCGTATATTATATTATAAATTAATTTTATTTTTTTTAAAAAAAGTTATTCACTTTTTTTTAAGGCGCGGATAAAGATTCTAAGATTTTTTCCCTTTCTTTCGGTTTTATCGTTGTCGCTCCGTTTTGCTTCGGAGCCGTCAAGGTTCGCAAAACTTTTTTTTCCGTTGCTGATTGAATCCAAGATTGGGGAATATTTTTGCTCGCGTCCGATTCCAGAAATTTTACGGGGCTTGTTGTCGCCTTTGGCGCGGTCAAACTTTCCAAAATTTCTTCTCTGGTTAAAATTTTTATTGGCTCTTTTTTTTCTTGTTTTAACAAACTTTCCAATTCAGCCTCCTTTTTCTTCTGCCAATAAAAATATCCAAAAACTCCTAAAATTATTATTATTATAAGCAAAACAGCGGACAAATACAAAAAACGCTTTTTATCCATAAACAATATAATATATTATAGACTAAACTTGATTTTTAAAGAAATTGTGGATAACTTCAATAATTATTACCTCTCTGTTAACTATGGAGAAATTATGGAGATTTAACCTCCGCAGTTATTCCTACTTATAAATGTCTCCGCGCCAATCTATTTCTTCAATATACGCGCGGCTTTGTTCAAATTGAAATTCAATA
>MHMS01000006.1 GCA_001821615.1 Candidatus Niyogibacteria bacterium RIFCSPLOWO2_12_FULL_41_13
ATGTGCCCGAGCTTCAGTCCCAAAGCGGCTAAAATCAAACTGAATTCGGAAATTTGAGCGACGGTGACTCCGGTTAAAAAACTCGTTCTTTTCCTAAATCCCATAATTCCCATAATTATGAGAACAATGAGCGGGTTGCCCAGAAGAACGAAAATTGAGAAAAGCAAAATCGGAATCGCAACATTACTGAAGTTTGAGAATACAAATGAAGCGCCTAAAATCACGAAGAAAATCAAAATGAAAAAATCTCGGAGTGTTTTTATTCTGGCGGCAATTTGAAAATTTTCCGAAGAATTAGCCAAGGCCAAGCCGGCCAAAAGCCCGCCGATTTCAATTGAAAATCCTATTTTATTCATAAGGACGGAAATCGCAAAGAGCCAAGCCAAACTCAAAAGAAACAAGAGTTCCGAGGAAACCGCGATTTTGTCAAGAATTAAGGGAATAATTTTGCGGCCAAGCCAAAGCATTGCGGCGAACAAAAATACGCCCAGAATAACGGTTAAAATAGCTTTTTTAATTAAAAAATCGCTTTCGGAGTCGGAGCCCGCCAGAAAAATCAAGAGAAAAATCGCCACAAAATCTTGAATCAGCATTGTTCCCACGCTTATTCTGCCGTATAAACTATGCAAATCTTTTTTGTCGGAAAGAAGTTTGACAACGATAATCGTGCTTGAAAAAGTAAGAGCGATGGCGATGTAAGCTGATTGAAGGTTGTTAAAATTCAAAGCAAGGGCGATGAAATATCCGATTGCGAAAGTGAAAATAACTTGGCCGAGTCCGACAATAAGCGCTGTTTTGCCGACCAGCCGCAAAGACGAATAATTTATCTCCAGCCCCACCAGAAACAAAAGAAACATTATGCCCAAGTCGGAAAAAATTCTGAAAGTTTCTTTGTCGGCGAGATTGAAAAATCCGAAGTATCCGATAAGCGCGCCGGTGGCGAGATAAGCCAGAATGACGGGCTGTTTTAAAAGTTTTGCGGCAACGCCGAAAATCGCGGAAAATAAAATTACAATCGCGAGTTCAAAAAGTCCGTCCGTCATTTTATTTTATTTCATACCGTAAAGTTACGGTTGCGATGATTTCTTGGGAGCCCGGCTCAATCGTTGGCGAGGGCAAAGATGACGCGGCTTCTCCGCCAAAACCGCTTTTTGCGTAAAACGGCGAAGGGGCGTATCCTCCCTCCTCAATTGAGAGCAATCTCCCTATTTTAAATCCGCCGGCTTTGGCGATTGAGGCCGCTTTTTCTTTTGCTTTTTTAATGGCTTGCTCCCGCGCCTGGTTTTGAAGAACTTCGGGCTCATCAACGCCGAAAGAAAGCTCTGAAACTGAATTTGCTCCGTTTTCAACCGCGCCGGACAGAATAACGCCTATTTTTTCAAAATTTCTGATTTTAACCGAAACGGTCTGGGAGATTGTATAGCCGACAATTTCCGGCGGCGGACATATTTCCGGTCTGCCGCCACCGAGAGGAATCGGGCAATTGAAATATTGGTATTTGGGATTCAGGTTATAATTTTGAGTTTTGATGTCTTTTGTTTCAACTCCTTGTGATTTTATGAATTCAATTATTTTGTTCGTTTTTTCCGTATTCTCTCTCTGCGGCTTAGCGATGTCTTTTCCTCCTTCGGTGATCACGCTAAAAGTAAATTCCGCAATATCGGGAATGGCCGTTATTTTTCCTTGTCCGTTTGCTGAAAAACTGCGGAAGGTTGACGGTTCAATTGATTTTGAATAAGTGCCGACATAGCTTATCGCCGCGTAAGCAAGCGCGAAAACTCCGATGATAATCGCGATTCCAAAATAATTTTTTATTTTTTCGTTCATATTAATTAATATGTTTAAATTTTTTTATTTTTTAAATATCGTTTGAATTCGCCTTTGACCTCTTTGTGTTTCAAACCATAATCAACAATTGTTTTTAAAAACCCAATTTTTGAACCGCAGTCGTACATTGTTCCTTCATATTCCAAACCGTATATTGGTTTGGTTTTTAACAGCTTTTTAAACGCGTCGGTCAAATAAAGCTCTTGTTTTTTTAAATATTTCGGAAGTTTTTTTAATTTTTCCAAAATTTGGAAGATTTCCGGAGTAATTATATATCTGCCGGCGAGCGCCAGATTTGAAGGCGCTTTTTCAGGCTCGGGTTTTTCCGCCATTCCGTCAATTTTGTATAATCTTTTTTCTATTTCTTTTCCTCTTATCACGCCGTATTTATGAACCTCCCTCTTTGGAACTTTTTTCAGGGCGACAACCGGCGCGTTATATTTTTCGTAAATATCAACTAATTGTTTAATAACCGGTTTTTCGGAATCCGCTATCATATCGCCGAACAAAACAGCGCATGGTTCGTTATCAATCAAATGAGCGGCGTAAAGCAAAGCATCGCCGTTTCCTCTCGGCTCTTTTTGCCTGACATAAGAAAAATTCGCCATATCGGAAATTCTTTTAATTTCGTCGTATAGATTTTTTTTGCCGTTTTTAAGAAGAGCGCTTTCAAGTTCAAACGAATAATCAAAATGGTTTTCTATAGCGTGTTTGCCCCGGCCGGTGACAAAAATTATATCTTTAATGCCGGAAGCGACTGCTTCTTCTACAATGAATTGGATAACCGGCTTATCAACAATCGGAAGCATTTCTTTCGGCTGGGCTTTTGTCGCCGGCAAAAATCTCGTGCCGAAACCCGCGACAGTGATAATCGCCTTTTTAATTTTCATACCCAGTAAGACAATATCAAAATCCGCCTGCGTTCATCCGCAGTAGGACTTGTTAATGAATAATAGCTTAAATAGGGCTGGCTGTTCATTATGTTTATATAGAGATGGCGGGGATGAACTTTTGATATTGTCTTACTGGGCATATTTTTGATTATACAATTTTTAAAATAAAAGAAAAAGCCCATTAATTAAAGGGCTTGTTTTAATGAGAAGCGCCGCAACTTATGGAGGCGCTCATAACACAGAAAGGAGGAAAACTGTTATGAGCTTTGGAGGAAGCTGCGGCGCTACATAATACAGAACAATCTTCTAAAGATTAGTTTAAAAAATGCGCCGCGGAAAGTCAACCTCGTCCCCTCCCCTAGCGCGCCGCCAAAAAATCTCTTATTGCCTGAATTTTTTCTTGAACAACCGGATCATCATCGGCGTATCCCTGAATTTCTCCATTATCCCGCAAAATCATATAAGTGAAGGTCTCGGCGATGTCTTCCATGGTTTCAGATGTAAAAATTATTTTCTCTATTTCAAATTCTACGACATCCTCAAAAAATTCGGCGTTTCTTTTAGCCATTTTAACGACGAATTTTTTGTCATCATTATTGTCCGAATAAACATTCTTATAAAATTCAATTACGGTTTCTTTGTCCATTGTTTTCAGATATTCGGAATACACGCGCCCCCTTATAGGATAAAAACTGACGTATCCTTCCGGCCTTTCTCTATTTGTTACGCCGTCCATCGCGAGCGGCGGCAATTGTTTGTTTAATTTACGGAATATTTTTTCAAGAACATCGGCTTTTTTAATTTCATTTTCGTGCAACAGATGAGCTATCTCATGAATTATTATTCCCTTGTTTGGATTTTCAATTTTAGAATATACAAAATCAACAACATCCTTTCTGCCAAAAACAATCTCATTGAATTGAAAATCTCTTTTTTGCGATCTCATTCTTTCGCTTGATTCATTTATAATGAGGTCGTAATAATTGGTGTCTTTTTTATTTCTTTCATTGGCTGAGGTGGAAAGCTTTATTATTATATCAGCATTGCTTCTTCCGGCCTGTTTTTCTTGATCGATATAATTTTCCAAATCAGATGGCGACTGATAATAATTGGGAACAGCGCTCATCCCGTCATAAAATCCCCTCGGTAGTTTTAAAAACATCAGATTTAATTCTTCAACCTTATTCGGCGCGACATTCCTAACCGACTTCAGTGCCTCTTCAATATCCTTCAACTCTTCCAACATATATTTATCTATCGGACCTAAAACATCAACATTGTATTTTTCTTTTAAAAATTGCTTTTGCTCCATTTGAGGCTTTAATTCTTCAAAACCCTGTTCTAATTCGCGATAAATCTCCGGGCCGTGTTCAAGGTCTCCTCTTTCGGCAAAAGCCCGCTCACCAACCGGAATTGAAAGAACGGCAGCCATGGCCATAACCCTTAATGATTCGCGGATTTTTTCCTTGGATAATAATTTGGGAAAATGTAAAATATCGCCAATTGTTTCTTTGACGTAGCTGAAAAAGATTTCTTCCGTTCTGGCAATCGCTTCCATTTTCTTTTCAGGCGGAGTTTCTCTTTCTTCCGTTTCTTTTTCCTGAAAAATGTTTATTTCCGGCTTAAATCTTTCCATGGAGTTTTAAAAATTTTTCTTTCTTCGCCTAAAACTTTCAAAAAATATTCCGGATTTTTAGTCAAAACCGCCCTTTCTTTTTCAATTAAAATTTTTGTCGCTCGGGATAAATCTTCGGGATAATTGTTTTTTAAAAAAATAAACGCCTGAAAATATTCATCCGAAAGCTTATTCAGATTTCTTAGCCAAAAATCTTTGCCTTCTTTATCAAGAGGCAAATTAGCGACCAGATTGTCAAATTTTTTCCGCATATTGATGTCAAATGTTATTTGTTATTCGTTTAATCATTTCCTCAACCTCTTTATTTGCGGTTATTCTATAAAATTTTGGCGCCATTGACAAGCGTCTTAAAAAATATATAATACGGCGTATAGTGGATTCGAGGATAAAATTAGCTGTCATAGCGTTGTTTTGCCTCGGGTTTTTAAAAGGTCGTAAAGTTAATAAAACGAGGTAAAATGGCGTATCAGGATAATAACGGCGGCTTTCAGCGGCAAATGTACGACGGAAAATGGAAATGTTCAAAGTGCGGAACGGAAATAACTCAACTTCCGTTCCAACCTTCTCCAGACCGTCTTGACCAGTTAAAATGCCGAGATTGCTACCGCGATTCGCGACCTTCTTTCAACAGAGGCCGCTAAATTAAAATAAAACGCCCCGATTTTCGGGGCGTTTTATTTTATTCACCCCGTTAGAAGTCCGATGCGCTCCCGCATTAATAGTCGCCTTGGGCGACTTACTTCTAACGGGGTTCGTACTTTATTTCTATCTTGTCGTTGTCTCGCATAATATAGTTTTCAAATTCGCCGCTTTCTTTGCCGTTAATAAACATTTTTACTTTTCCAGTTTCGCCGTTGCAAAATTCAAAAATGCAGTTTGAATCAAATCTTTTTTTCCAAATTTTAAAAAATTGGCTAAGTTTAATATCGTTTTCTCTCACCGCGCGGCTGAATTCCATATGAATTATATTGTCGGCTTCATGAGTATGAAGGGGCAGATGAATCGCGCCAATACCGACATTTGCCGGAATTTCCTGTTTTTCGCCTTTGATATAAATTGAAAGCTCTGAATGCCAGTGAATTCCATTTTTGGAAATAAGTTTGTTATTCTCGCCATTGCTCGTTTTGCTCGCGGCGGAATACCAAATAAAAAAACCGGCAATCGCCGCCAAAATAATCGCAACTAAAATCGCCTTTTTACTCATATACTAATTATACATTAAGTTTTATATAATATACAACAAAAAAACGAGTTAGGGCGTAATTCAGATAATTATGGATTTAAAAAGACTTCAAAATAAAGTTAAAAAAATAACCAAAAAGTTAAATTTAGCAAATTCTCCGGAATTATGCGGTCTAGATTTCTCCAGTGAAGCTGGAGAAATATCCAAAGAAATTTTAGAATTAACAGACTATGGCCGAAGGGAGCATGTTTATAACCCTGATTTAGCAAGAGAACTGGGAGACGCTTTTTATTCTTTGATTACACTGGCAAATATTTATGATATTAACTTAGAAGAACAATTATTAAGCAGTTTAAAAAAATACGAAAAAAGAGAACAAAAAAGGAAAGATTTAACGCAATGCAAAGTAAAATTAGAGCCGATCGTATTGGCAAAAAATTTTTTATGTTTAAATAGTGTGGTTGGATGCAGAAATAATTGTGTTTATTGTTATAAACACGGATGGGATTTTGAAAATAAATTCAAACCGGCAAAAATTTTTGGGGTTTCAACAATTCTAAAGAACATCAAAAAATATAAATATTTTCACTCAAGTATCCCCCTGGCAATTCATAATAGCGCGACAGACCCATTTCAAGAAGGTGTTACTAAAACGACCTTTGAAATTTTAGACGGATTGGAAAAAATGAAAATAAATAATATTGTGGGATTAATTACGAAAGAGTATTTATCGGAGGAGATTATAAAACGATTGGAGAATTATAAAAATATTCGTCTTGTTATTTTTATAACTTTTTCTTTGCTTCCTGAAAAATTTGAAAAAGTAATTAATGATAGAAGAATAGAATCAATGAAGAATCTTTCAAAATCAAAATTAAAGAAAGTTCTTTACTATAGACCTGTCATTTCGGGAATAAACGACTCAGAAAATATTGTCCAGAAAATAGTTGGTCTCGGGGAAAAATATTTCAATTGTATCGTTCGTTCATCTTTGAAAGTTGATATTAATACAATAGAATACATGGCGAAAAGAGGAATTTTTATTGATTCTAATTATGACATTGGTTTGAATATCCATGATTCTTTAAAGCAAATGCCTTCTGAAACCAGAAAAAGAGTAGATAAAGTTTTAGTCAGATCAAAAATCCCATATTTCAAAAAAACTTCATGCGCAATAAGCTATTTATTTAACGAACCTGATTATAATTCTCAATGGGTAAGAAAAGAAATTTATTGCTCAGGGAATTGCCCGAAAGAGCAACAAAAAATATGTTTGCGGCAATCATTAAAACAGCCAGATTCTCATGAAATAGAAAGGATTTTGCAACACTTAAAATTAAATGCCAAATATAAAATTTTCAAAGACAGAATAACAATAGAATCCAAGAATGTTTTTTATTCAGATATTAAATTTTTAAGAATTGTCTTAAGGTTTCCCGTTTTGATTCTTATTGATCAAGAAGAACTAACCGCAGAGGAATATGACAGAAAATATGTAAATGCTGACAGAAATGAAATAAGAAAGTTGATAAAAAAGAAAGGTATTTCTAATTATTCCTAAGAATTTTAAATTATTCTAACAACAGCAAGCGTGATAAAAATACCTTTTTTATTCATAATTTTTTCAATCTTAATGAATTTAACACAACGGAAACAGAGCTGAAAGCCATAGCGGCGCCGGCTAAAATTGGATTGAGCAAAATTCCGAAAAACGGATAAAGAGCGCCGGCCGCCACAGGAATCAAGACGATATTATAAACATAAGCCCAGAAAAGATTTTGTTTTATATTGGTTAAAGTTCGTCGGCTTAATTTTATCGCCTCATAAATAGTGAGAGGGTCGCCGGAAATCAAAGTGATGTCGCCCGACTCTATGGCGATATCCGTGCCGGTGCCGATGGCGATACCCACATCCGCTTGAGCCAAGGCGGGCGCGTCGTTAATCCCGTCGCCAACCATCGCCGTTTTTTTGCCTTGCCGTTGAAGCTCTTTTATTTTTTCGGTTTTTTGCGCGGGAAGAACTCTTGCCATAATATTCGTAATACCGAGTTTTTTTCCAACCGCTTCTGCTGTTCTTTCGTTGTCTCCGGTAATCATCCAAACATCAAGACCCAATTTTTTCAATAATTTTACCGCCTCTACCGCTGTTTCTTTTATCTCGTCAGCCACGGCGATTATTCCGAGTGTCTTGCTCTCTTGAGCCAAAAAAAGCAGGGTTTTTCCTTCCGTTTCCAGAGAAAGAACTTGTTTTTCTGTTTCAGAAGAAATTTCCGCTCCTATTTCTTTAAGCATAGCCCGATTACCCAAAAATAATTTTTGGTATAGTTCGTTGATTTTGAGCTCTCCTTCAATTCCTTTTCCGGGATGAGCCAGAAAATTTTTAACTTCGTATAAATCGGCGTTTTCCGCTTTTTTAACCACTGCTTTTGCGATTGGGTGTTCGGAAAGTTTTTCCATACTCGCGGAAATCTTCAAAATTTCTTTTTCCGAAAATGTTTTTGTCAAAGATATGATGTCGGTTATCGCCGGCTCTCCCTTGGTAAGCGTTCCGGTTTTATCAAGAACGATTGTGTCAATTTTGCCGGCAAGTTCCAGCGCTTCGGCGTCGCGGATAATGATGCCGCGCTGCGCTCCTTTTCCCGTGCCGACCATAATCGCGGTGGGCGTGGCAAGCCCCAAAGCGCAGGGGCAAGCGATGACCAAGACCGCGACCGCGTTGATTAGCGCGAAGCTTAATGAAGGCGACGGTCCCCAAATAATTCCGCTTACAAAACTTAAAATCGCAACGAGCAGGACAATCGGCACAAACCAGCCGGTTATTCTGTCGGTAAATTGCTGAATCGGCGCTTTTGAAGATTGGGCCTCTTCAACAAGTTTTATAATTTGAGCTAAAAAGGTTTCTTTGCCGACTTTATTCGCTCTGAATTTAAAAGCGCCGGTTTTGTTGATTGTGGCTCCTATTACTTCATTGCCAGCTTTTTTATCAACCGGCATTGGTTCGCCCGTCACCATTGATTCGTCAATCGCCGACTCTCCTTCAATAATAATGCCGTCTACGGGAATTTTTTCTCCCGGTTTTACAATGACGATGTCGCCTTTTTGAACTTCTTCAATCGGTATTTCCATTTCATGTTTTCCTTCATGAAGGATTCTAGCTTTTTTCGCCTGAAGTTTTAAAAGTTTTTTAATCGCTTCCGAAGCCGCTCCTTTTGCCTTGGCTTCAAGATATTTTCCAAGAATGACTAGGGTTGTGACAATCGCCGATACGTCAAAATAAACCTTAAGATTACCGGTCGCAAATCGTAAATCGCCAATCGTTGAAAAAACAACAAAGGCGCTGAAAAAGAACGCCGCGCCGGTGCCCATCGCGACCAAGGTGTCCATATTGGCGGTGAAGTTTTTGAGCCCGTACCAAGCCCCCCGCCAAAATTGCCAGCCAACCAAAAATTCAATCGGAATTGTGATTAAAAAAAGAATAAAAAGCCGAAATAAATCCGGCATTAATTTTCCGATGGATTGAAAATAGTCGGGAAGACTTAATAAAACGACAAAGACAGAAAGAACCGCACCTAAAATAAATTTCTTGCGAAGCGATTTTATTTCCGCCTCTTTTAGCATTCGGTGATGGTCATGCTCTTCGGTAGTCGGCCCGCGAGCTTCATGGCCTTTATGTTTTTCGTCCGCGTCCGTAATCAATTGATAACCGGTTTTTGCCACTGCTTCTTTTAAAGTTTCGGGCGTTGCCGGATTTTCGTATTCAACTGAAGCTTTTTCGGTCGCAAAATTGACTTCAGCGTTCTTAACTCCCGTAGCTTTTTTCAAAGCTCTTTCAACGGTCAAAGCGCATGAAGCGCAGTGCATGCCTGCAATTATAAATTGTTCTTTTTTCACTATTTATTTACTTAGCCATTCTTTAAATGATTTTGGCCAGCCGAGAATCAATAATAACGCCAAGGGCGCGCCCCAGTTTGCCCATCGTTCTACGAAATCCCAGATTGGTTCGCCGACAATCGGACGCAAAAGCGCTGTCCAAAATCCCCAAAACGCCGCCCAGAGAAGAACGAGGCGAATTGGTCTTAACAAAACAATCAAAGCAACGATTAAATCCATTGCTCCAATTAAAAACAAAAGCGTTCCCGCTGTTTCCGCTCCCGCGCCTGTTAATTGCGAAATCCATCCAATCCACGCTTTTTTTCCCTGCAAAGCAAAAACGCCGTGCCCGATAAACTCTCCGGCAACCGCGATTCTCAAAACCCACTCAATAAATTTGCCATTCATGTTTTATTTTTTTTAATTTAATTTATTCGACCTTTTATTATTCTATCAAATTTTATCACGCGCCGCATCCTCCCCCGCCTTTTAACTCCCGCGGTTCGGTTTCTTTAAGAATTCTTTGATAACCGGAAGCGCTGGAATAATTTTGTCCCAAAATTTCTTTTGGATTGACTTCGCTCCATTTGATTCCTCTTTTTTCAAAATAATCGGCGATTGCGAGATATGTATCCGGAAACCAATATGAATTTACAATTAAGGCGTATTTGTACATTTCTTCTTCGGATAACCCTTGAGAAGCCATCAGTTCCAGCAAACCGAGCATAGCCATTCCGTGATTGCAGTCGGGAAAATAAGTTGAATTGCCGCAACAGGGACGATAAATATTTTTGCTTGTTCGCTCAATTAATTCCTGCTGTTCTTTTGTCAGAATTATCAGCGGATGGCGGCTGTAATGAGCCATTGTTTCTCCCTTGGCAAGCGTCCAGCCGCCGGTTGAAGCGAAATTTTGAGCGCCGCCATAGCGGGAATCGTTCATCGGTCCCTGTTCCAAAATTTGATTTTTATTTCCAAGCCCGAGCGCCCACAAAAGATTAAGAATAACGCCGGAATTTTCTTTGGTTATTTTTAAATTTCCATTGTTTGAATCGTAAAGAAGTTTTTTAATGTCTTCGGGAAGTCCTCCGCGACTCGCGTAAAGCGATTCAAATTTTTCCGCGTCTATCGCGCCCACGCTCGCCATTTTTACGCCAATGTCGCCCCAACGAACAGGCAAAACTATTTCTTCTGGGATTATATTTTCTTCAGAAATTATATTTTTTATCTCGGACGCGTTCTTTTTTTCATCTTTGGCTAACCATGCGCCCGCAAGAATAATGGCCGCAATCACTATGCTTGCCGGCAAAGCGTAATTTTTATTTTCAATTTCGTTTTCCATAAATTTTGTACGCCAAGTAAAAAAAGAATCCTGCGATTAAAATACCCCACAAAAGATCGGGAATGCTCGCGGTTAATTTTAGCAAATTTTGAGTTTCTTGGTTCAGCGTTTCACCTATTTTCGCTTGAAATAAAGGCGACCAGTAAGTATTCCCGGAAAACGCCATAATCAAAAGAATAATCCCCACAGTCAGAAACACGAAAGCGGCGAATAAATTTGTTGAATGAACAAATAAAGTTTTTACGCCTATTTTGAACTCAAATATCTTTCCTTTAATGAATCTTGAATTTTCAATCTGAAACTTGTCGTAGAAATAGCCGGCAATAAACAGAGGAAAGGTCATTCCAAACACATAGGCAAAAATCACGATGAGCGCTTTAGAGAACGCTCCCGAAAGGACAGCAAGGGTCATGGCGCCGGCAAGCACGGGAGCGCAACAAGAAGTGGCCGCTCCCGAGAAAACCCCGAGAAGAAAAACTGATTTTGAATCAGAGGCGTCTATTTTTAACGCCGTTCTTCCGGCCATTGGAATAATGGAAAAGCTCTTGCCTAAAATTGACATTGCAGCAAGGAAAATCATAAACATTCCGCCGAATATATACAGTTCTTGGTGAAAACTTTGGAATACTTTTGCAAGCCACGCCGCTCCCAGGCCGATAGGAATAAGGATTGCCGATATGCCGGCAAAAAAGACAAATGTCATTTTTAAAATGCCGGCTTTTTTCTTAAATACCGAAGCCATATAAGCCGGCAGAAGAATGGTGATGCAACAAGGCGCGAAAAGAGCGACCATACCGGCAAAGAATGAAGCGATTATTGAAGCTGAAAATATAATATTTGCGTCCATATTATTTTTTTGTTTTGTTATTTTGTCACCATCGCGCTGATTTCCAATTCAATTTTCGGCGTTTTTTCTGAATTAGTTTCAATATAAATGGTTCTTTTTGCCAATCCCACTCCCGAAGGCCCATGAGCCGCAGGGTCAAATTCCGCTTTTACTTCCACTGACTCGTTTGGCTTTATTTCTATATTTGCGATTGGCGAACCGCCGCCATGCCCGGGCATTCCGAATGGTCCGTATTTTTTTCCGGAAGCGTCAATAATCAAAGCGCTTGTGCACATGCAGGAGGTGTAGATTTTTTTGATTGAAACCGCGCTTTCGCTTTCATTTTTAATTTTAAACGCGTGAGAAACATTTCCCTTACTCATTGAGATTGTTCCGAAATCAAAATTTTTTTCTTCCGCGATAAGAATTCCGTTCGCGTCGGGAATTTTTTCAGCCCTTTGGCTATCTTGCGGATTAAGATTGGCAAATAAAATAATCGCGCCAACCGCAAGAACGGCTATAATTCCGATAATAATGTTTTTTGATTGATTCACCCCGTTAGAAATTTGTGCGTTCATAGTTAAATTGATTATTATGATGCGCCCCATTAGATAAATTGATTAAATTTCTAACGGGGTTCATGGAATTTTAATATTGAATGAAATAAACAAAAAATCCCCCAAAAGGGATTTCAAAGGCGCTTTTATATAAGTTTCGTCCGACTAAAACGATTTTACAAAAAACGCCGGGGAAAAATAATTAGGGCTGTTTTCCAGAAGCGAGAGCCAGCGAATCGTTTTGTTTTCAAAAGAAGCGAATGATGATTCAAAAATGTTTTTTGAAAATTTTAAATCCGGCAAAGGCAAATTCGCCCCTAAAATTAAAAAAGCGGCAAACAATAGGAAAATTGCCAAAATCGCCAGAGAGAAATTTTTATAAGCGCCGATGCAATCCGTTCCTTTTGTTTTGGCGGCAAGGCAATTATCCAATTTTTGCCCGTCGTCGTGATTCATCGCCAAAAAACCGAAAACTGCCGCTCCGAGAACGGTTAAAATCAAAAAAGCCGTTAATATAAGCTTCATAATCTTTATATTCAAAGTATATTAAACTTTTTCAACCAACGCAAGATTGGTGGCGCCGCTTTTGCCGAAAGGAATGCCGGCGCTGATAACGAAAGATTCGCCTTTTTTGAGTTTTAAAACGGGATTATCGCGGGCGATTTTTTTCGCTTCTTCAACTATTTGATAAAAATTTTTATGAACTTTTCCGAAAAGCGGATAAACTCCCCAAGTAAAATTCAATTTGCCTATTGTTTTTCGTTCGGGAGAAATCGCGATAATCGGCTGATGGGGCCGGCGCCTCGCGATTTTCCTTGCCGTAAATCCGCTTTTAGTAAAAACTAAAATGAGCTTGGCGCCGACTTTTTCCGCAAGATGCGTTACTGAATCGCTTACCGCGTCGGCGATTTCGTTTTCTTCGGAAAATTCCCTGAAAGAAACTTTTTGGTCCGCCTCTTCTATGATTTCAGACATCATTTTGACGACTTCTTCGGGATATTTACCGGTGGCTGTTTCGCCCGAAAGCATCACCGCGTCCGTGCCGTCAAGAATGGCGTTCGCGACATCGGTTACTTCCGCTCTTGTCGGCATAAGATTATTTGTCATTGATTCAAGCATTTGAGTGGCGGTGATGACGGGTTTCGCGTATTTTAAAGAAAGAGCGATAAGACTTTTTTGGATATGAGGAAGTTCTGCCAACGGCACGGAAAGTCCCAAATCCCCTCTCGCTATCATTACGCCGTCGGCTGTTTTTATTATTTCTTCGGCGTTTTTTACCGAAGAATCGGTTTCTATTTTCGCTATCACGAGAGGCCGGTTTTTCGCCGGCAAAAGTTTTTTAACGGCTTCAATGTCTTTTTTGCCCATCACGAACGAGACGGCAATGGCGTCAATCCCCGCTTCCGCCATTTTTGAAATATCGTTTTTGTCTTTCGCGCTTAATGTGAAATTGGCCAGATTTATTGTGTTTGCCGAAAAACCCATTCCTGAAATCAAATTGCCGCCCTTGATGACTTCGGCGATCGCGCCGTCTTTTATTTTCCGCCTCACTTTTAATTTAAGAGCGCCGTCTCCGAGATAAATATCCGCCCCCAAGGGAATGTTTTCTAAAATCTTCGGAAAATTAACGGAGAATTCTTTTCCCGAGCCCATAATTTGACGGCTGGAAATTCTAACGCTTTCTCCGTTTTTGATCTTGGAATCCGGCGCGATTTTGCCTATTCGTATTTTTATGCCGGCAAGGTCGGCTAAAACGGCAAGCGGCCGGCCGAGCGTTTTTGAAGCGCGTTTTATGTTTATAAGCCTGCTTTTTATTTCTTCGTCGGTTGCGTGAGAAAGATTTATCCGAAAAACATCAACTCCCGATTTCGCCAGTTTTAAAATCATTTTTCCGCTTTCACTCGCCGGACCCAAGGTGGCGACAATTTTCACTTTTTTGAAAAAATTTGTCATATATTTTCATTTCCCCAGGAGCAGTATTGGCATTCAGAATGACTTTTTGGCGCCGGGCCTTGTAAAGTTTTAATCCCCTCTTCAAAAAGTTTTTTCGCCCTTTCGTCGCTCGTTCCCATTTTCTTGACGGCGATTTGAAATTGGATTACGCCGTTCGCGATGACCTCCTCCGGTTTGTAATAAACAAGATAGGCGATTTTTTTTGTTTTATAGCCGTTTGATTCCAGTAAAAAATTGTAAATATCAAGCTGATGCTGGTAATACCTTTCGGAATTAAAATGAAAATTATTACTGCCGGTGGTTTTAAAATCAATGGGAATGTAATATTCTCCGTCAAACAAGCAATCGTCAATCCCGCCAACCAACATAAAATTATACTCCGGGTGTTTGTAAATCAAAGCGGGATTGAGCGCGTTTCGCCATTTGTTGAGCAATTCCTGGTTTTTGAAAAGTTCGCCTTCAATTTTGCCGTTAAGTTCCGGAGGAATTTTATTCATTTCCCGGAATTTATCAAAATATTTTTTCAAAATCGCGTCAAAATTATTTTGAAGAGCGAAAGTTTGCTTCGGCCGGTGAATTCCTTTTTCTTTATAAAGCCAAAAACACTTGGGGCATTCCAGGTAAAGCGAAAGAGACGAAGGCGAAAGCTGGATTAATCTTTCTTGTCGCATAAAAATAGGATAATTTTAATTTTTGCCGGCCTCGCCGGTTTTTAATAATTTTATTCCAATCCCGGAAATCTGCGCTCCTCCGTAGATTAAAACAAAAACCATCATTGACCAAATTGCCAGATTTAGCGATTTTGGCAAGCTATCCGCCGGTAAAATTTCCCGCAATTGCCCGCTCAACATGCTTTCAATCGCCGAAGATTCGCCTTTTTTCGTTTTCGTTTCAATTTTAATAATTTCCGGCGCCGACTTTCTCCCGGTAAAAACATTATAGGAGGAATACAAGCTCCAGCCGATAATCATAAGCCCCGCCGCCAGCAATATCCAGCCAAAAATAATTTTAGGAGATTCCATATTTTTCGCATTATAACAACTGCGGCAATTTTTAGCAAAATTTTTTTAAAAAGCTTGACAAATTTAATCATAAAAGCAATTCTAAATTAGAATTCTTTCAGCGAGAAGTTATAAGAATCCCGAAATGAAAGGAGGTAATAACGCAATGAAAAAGCCATGGATAATACTTGTTGCGGTAATTTTTTGCTTTTTTATTATCGGCTCAATCACGATTTATTCCGACCTGACATCGGCAAAAGAGACAAGTAAGGCGGCTATTGAAGAAATATGCAGTTGTTGTAGCAAGGGCGGTATTTGTGACTGTCCGCCCGACGCGCAGTGTCGTTTTACGTGTCCCAAGTGTTCTTAGTAGTATTAATATTTATTTTTTTCACCCCCGGATTTCACTACCGGGGCTTTTTTTATAGCGAATTACTGGTAAAAAAATACCTCTGTCACGCGACAGAGGTATTACTTACTTGATTCATGAAGATTGAACATCGCGAGCGCTTTGCAAAGATACTCCTTAACCACATTAAGATCCAAATGGTCTTCGTCAATGCTCAAAAAAGGGTATTTTTTAATAAGCGGCGCAATGAGGTCAAGTGTTTCCGGATCAAGGCCGCCGGCCAAACCAATGCCTATTCCCGGCATTTCTTCTTGAATTTTCTCAATAAACGGCTCTAAGAAGTTTGCATCCAGCAATTTGCCGTAGCCGCCGCTTAAATCAAGAAGAACATAGTCCGCAAGACCGAGATATTCCTCCTTTATCTTAGACGCGATTTTCTCCGGAGAAGAATTTTCTCCAAAAGCCTTGCTGCCGACTTGAAGGATTAGTTGGATTTGTTTGTACATCCCCAAGTAAAGCATTCTAAATCGCTCTAACGATCTCGGGTCTGGCCAAGCAATATTCAACTGAATACCGTCAAGATTGCCTCCGCCAACCTCAATCAATTTTTCTAATTGACTAAGCAATGTTTCATTTTCATTATGGCTGTAATGAAAATGTATGACATTCATGGCAAGAGGATGTTCAATGAAGATTTTTCCGATTTCTTCTACGAGCGGATATCTATTCGGAAATTTGTTTTTTTCTCCCCTAAGCGTTTTTGAGCTTACCAGAACGCCAAACATTATTTTTCTTATAATTGGTTCGTCGGGAGAACAAGATTCGTTGATGAAAGACAAAATTTCAACAATTTCCTCCGGACGCATAAAACCGGTAATTCCGATATAAGGCAATGGCATTTCAATCTCCTCCTTTTCTCTTTTGTGAAACGAGCTGTTTTAAAACTAAATTAGTATAAGAAAAAAATAAAATAATTTCAATAAAAACGAAAAATCCCCGATTAAGGGGATTTTTCAGTTGTGAGAAACTGGAGAATCTTAGTAGCGATTTCTGCGTCCGCCGCCACCTCCTCCGAATCCACCACCACCTCCTCCGAATCCGCCGCCGCGACCGCCCCGGTCAAATCCGCCTTGCCTTGGGGGGCGAGCTTCCATCGGGCGAGCTTCGTTCACGGTGATAGTTCTTCCGTCAAGCTCCTTGCCGTTAAACATTTCAATCGCTTTCTGGGCTTCTTCGTCGGACGACATCTCCACAAAACCGAAACCCTTAGACCTTCCCGACATCTTGTCAATAATGATAACCGCCGATTCAATCGTTCCGGCTTGAGAAAAAGTTTCTCTTAAACCGTCTTCAGTGGTGTCATAAGACAATCCACCGACATATAACTTTTTTGCCATCTTTTTACTTTGATAATTACTATGAAGTAAGTCGACCTCTTTTACTTTATATCCCGAGTTCGCATAAGTTATATGGACTGAAGGGCAAAAAGAAACTGCTTACTATGCTATTTATGTTATTTTATTATTTAGAAAAAGTCAATATGCGATTATTTAATCTTCTGCCGCGACTTTTTCCATTATTACCGGACTTAACGGCTTGTCTTGGGAGTCCGTTTTTACATTTCCTATTTTATCAACAATATCCTGGCCTTTTACAACCTTTCCGAAAATAGTGTAATTATGGGGCAAGGGGTAATTTTCAAGCATTATGAAAAACTGACTGCCGTTTGTGTTTGGGCCGGCGTTTGCCATAACCACCGTTCCTTTTGTATAGCCGGCTTTGTACGATTCGGTCTGGGAATTTAGTTCGTCTTCAAATTGATATCCCGGGCCGCCGGCGCCGTTGCCGTTCGGGTCTCCGCCTTGAATCATAAATCCCTTAATGACGCGATGAAAAGTCAAACCGTCGTAAAATCCCTTATTCGCCAGAGCGATAAAATTCGCGGCTGTTTTAGGCGCGTCAGAATCATAAGTTTCAAACTGGATTTCGCCGAAATTGGTTTTAATGGAGATTAAATGTTTCATATTTTGATTTTGATTATTTGACGGCGTTGGTTTTGCCGATTTATTATTCCAAAAAACATAAGCGCTGAAAACAATTAAAACCGCCAACGCGACAAAAACGATATTTTTTCCTTTCATTAATGTATTATATCATAATTTCAAAAATTTTTTGTTTGGCGCGAAATCCCGAAATAAGACGAACGCGCGACGGCGCGTTTCGCGTTCGGTTTTGCTTTGACAAAAATTTTCATAATTAGATTGTATCAGTAAAATAAAAAGTCCCCAAAATAAACAGGGACTATATTTCAAGAGATTTTTTATCAAGATGTTAGAAATTTTAGAATTTCAGGAATGTTTTCCGCCTCTTTTCTCCATGCAACTTTCCATCCTTTTCTCACCATGATAAACGGCTTTGTCCAAAGATTGAAATCCGTTCTTATTTCAAACCACAGGATTTCGTTAACTATTTCAATCAACTTGCTTAATTCAGCCAATTGATCCGTAATATCACCTAATTTTTCTTCATCCCGAAAAGATTCAGAAAGTTCTTGAAAGGCAAAATTAACTTGATTTTGTTTTAAAATCTCCTTTCCCTCTTCTATCAATTCTGCTCTCAAAATCCAGAGTTTTTTGTGCTTTTTATCCAATTTGCCGACAACATTGTCCTCGTTTTCAACTTTGTCTTGCGGCCCTTTGATTCCATTAAGCTTTATCTTTTTCATTTCTTTCTCAATTTTTTTAAAAAGCGAAATTTGATTACTCACGATTCTCTCCTTTTTGAAAAAGCCGAACTAAAAATCTACCTTCAGAAAGATAAAACAATTTCCAAAAAATGTCAAAAAAACCCGAAGTTCGCGCCGCGAATAATTTATACGGCCAACCAGCCGCCGTCCACATAAAATGTGGCGCCGGTAACATAACTTGATTCTTCCGAAGCTAAAAAAACTACCATACTAGAAACTTCTTCGGGTCTGCCGATTCTTTTTAGCGGGACGCGCTGGAGCATTGCGTCCATCGCTTGTTTTGGAATTTGCGCCGCTTGCACCATAGGCGTATCAATCGCGCCCGGCGCTATAACATTCACATTAATTCCGAGAGGAGCCCACTCAATCGCGAGAGTTTCCGACATGCCTATAATTCCGCCCTTTGACGCGGTGTAGTGCGCTCCGCCGGTGATTCCCACGCCAACTTGCCCGGAAGCAACCGATGAAATATTGATAATCCTCCCCCATTTGTTTTTTGCCATTTCTTTCGCGGCTCGTTGCGCGCAAAGAAATTGTCCTTTCAGATTAATATCAATCATTTTATCCCACTCTTCTTCGGTAAGTTCCAGCGCCGGTTTTGAAAAATAAATTCCCGCGTTATTCACTAAAACATCCAGACGGCCAAACTGTTTTATAACTTCGTCAAAAACCTGATTCACTTCAGCTTTGTTTGAAACATCCATCTTGAAACAGGCCGCTTCCCCGCCTTTTGATTTTATTTCTTCAACAACCGGCGCGCATTCGTTCGCGTCAATGTCCGTCACAACAACTTTCGCGCCTTGGCTCGCCAAAGCCAATGCGTGAGTTCTTCCCATTCCTCGCCTGCCGCCAGTAATCAAAGCTATCTTATTTTTGAGTTCAAACATATTTTTATTATATCGCTTTTACGCGTTTTAAAAAAGTTTATTTATCCCCATATTTAGAAAAGCCGCTAGAGGCGGATCCGCCTTCGGCGGAAAAGCTTTGGCGAACAAATCGGCTGACAAGAATCCGACTTCTTCGGAAAACCTATCCCGTAGACAGACCTCGCTCTTTCCGCAGAAATGGCGGGGTTCTTCGGGGTCGGAAGTTCGTATCTAGTTTATTGGCTCCGAACGCTGAACGAAATCCGAACCTTTTTCCGCGAAAATCCTGACACTGATTTCTAACGCTCCGCCCCGCCGCCGCTCGCTAACGCTCGCCAGCCAGCAAAAAAGTTTTCTTCGCTTTTCCTGATTTGCGCGCGCCGGATTTTTTCTTCTGCAAAGGAAAAGAATGTTTTGCTTGGCTCTGCCCCTAACGAAGCAGGCGGCGGGGCTGGCCTCTTTTGTACTTGCTCGGACGGCTCGGCATTTCCTCCCCCCAACCCCCTCCTGCCGAGCCGTCCTTGCGTGGGCTGGCGGGATTATTGAATTTTAACAGTTCCTTTCACTGGACGTCTAGTAATATCAGGTGAAACTCCGGCTTTTAATGCGGTTATAACGCCAGCGGCTTCCAGGTAATTATCCACGAAAAATACTTTATCATTTTTGAATGGAAGTTTTCGTAAGTCATTCTGCATCAGATTTTTATTTCCCCTTACAACAATCAGCGGAATATTGTTTTCTAAACATGCAAGCGTAGGCAAGCCAATACAACCATCGGGAATAACAACACAAGATACGTCCTCAAGGGTTATGCCATGATTTGACCCAACAATTCGAGGTGAACGGAACAACCCTTTTAGTACGCTATGCAAGTAGGTTGTGGAAGCAGATTCCGGTGCTTTTCTGGGGTCGACAACGCCTAACTCCAATTCCATAATTTCGCTTGAAGTCATCATCGGAGAGTGAGCGCAGGGAATCTTGTATATTTCCGCAATACTATGAGTTAGCATCGCTTCTATGCCACCCCACGGGTTTATCATTTCGTCGGTTGAGAAATACTTTTTGTGGTAGTCATCAGGCACTTTTATAAAAGTTGATAAACCGATAGCATCATAATTGTCTTTGAATTTCTCAATTACCGAAAAAAGATTTTCTAAACCACTTACTTCACCAATAGCTCGTCCAGATTGCGCATACTTTGAGATGCTTGTTATCAGATTCTCCATTTCATATACGTCGCAATCCATACCTAAGGTAATCCTGGCCGCCGATACCGCATTTATTATTTCTTCGTTGAAGAAACTTTCTGGGTGTTTATCCATCAGCATTAACACCCGGTTTGATCTGACCTTCTGCAACCCTATCTGACCAAGCAGTAACTTTGATAAAACGCTCCCTTCAACATACTGTGTGTTGTCTAGCATTTCGTTGATGTCCGCCGCATTAACTACATTTGGATGCGTTATGAGAATGTCGCTTGCCGCACCGATAAGCCGGGCAACTGAATTTCCATCGCCACAATGGCCTCCAATTTCTGCCCCGATACCCGTCGGGATGAGAAGGACTGTGGTAAATTTATTGGTGTTTTCGTATTCCCGCTTCCTAAAATCAAAAACATTTCCTGCTAACGCAGTATATTTTTCCCCGGAAACGATTGCGTCAATTTCACAATAATATCCTTGCTCATCAGATTTTGGGACGACAAATCTTACTATCCGATGAGGAATCTCTTTAGACAGAGTAGTCGCGTAATAATGTTTCAAACTGGACAAATTTACTAAATCCAGTTTTTCTTTTGGGATGAATTGCTCAAAAGTTATTATTTTCATTTTCTATTGACTACTATTTTGCTTGCTATCCTACCCTCGAAGAATTTACGAGAAAATTCTGCTGCTTCGTTGGCGTTAAAATCCTTACAGGAAAATATATTCAGGTAGACACTTTTCAAAATATCTAGTGTATGAATAGTGATGTTGCTTGTCATAATGAATTGTACCGCAGACGTGCCTTTAAGATGGGGCTCTGTCTGGCGTTCTTTAACTGGAAGACTATAATCGTCCCACCAGTACAATTCCGCGCGTTGCATATCAATCAAGTTGCATAGTTTGATAAAGAATTTTTTAATAGTTCTTCTTTTGAATTTTTGCTGATTACACTCATGCAAATCTAAAATAAGCTCTTTGCCGTAATACTTTTCCATCTTTGATGAGGGGGTTTTCATAACGATTTATTTACAATCGATGTTCTTTTCGTATACAAGCGCATCACCCAAAAATATAAGATTCGGCCACCACTTTTCACCTTTCCCATCAACATCATTGATATAACTTCTCAATTCCTCATTTGAGAATGCTTTTTGGATGTAATAAGCAAAATTCACCCTGAATGTCTCGCAATCTATCAACTTTCTCTTGTATAGATTTCCGAGCGTTTCGAACGTCCCTAAATATCTATCAATTTCTCCCACACTAAACGGCCCTTCGGGCTGAAAAACTTTTTTAGTTTTATCTTCCGTATCGAGAGCATCCGAGATATTCAAATAAGGGCTATCGTCAAGATATTCACCAAATTTTAATGCAATGTCTGCAGATGTTCTTGATCGATAATCTCCGACCTGAATAAACGCGAAAACAACGCCAACAATAATCGCGATATTCGCTATTTGTTGCAGAGAATGTTTCAAAATTTTGAAAGCATCCCTACGTTTTTCTTCCAATGTATTCATAATAGTAATTTACAATTTTCCCTCCTCTAGCTTTTCTGGAGGCGGCTCAATTCCGAGAAATTCCCGATAGATTCGATTTTTATATTCCGTCCCGATTTCATTTACCGCCTCTATAAATGCTTTGTATGTTCCAAGTCCACCAATCTTTTCCCAAAATTCGTCTCCGATTAAAACCACTTCGTCATTTTTCATATCAAACCACCGAGCTGAGAAAGCCCATGAGTAATTTTCCCGTTTTCCAAAAGGATTATATGGAAGCGCATAAAAAGCATCATCAACTTGTAGTGGCTCCATACAATAGAGTTTGAGCATTTTCTCTTTACTTACTTTCGTTTGATCGCTATTCGGCAATGGTGCTTTCAACTCAAAAGCATATTTCTTTTTATTTTTCCTATCCTCTGCATATACATCAGAAATAACCGTAACAGGAATAAATTTTGTATTCTTACCTTCTAAAATGTATTCCAGTTCTTTGTCCCAATCTGGCTTAATCCGTTTCTTGTCCTTTACTCCATGTTCGAGATTATTCAGCACTTCTTGAATCCTGCGCAACCTTTCCGCATTTACTTTGCCTGTTATCGTGCGTCCCTTTTCTCCATATCCAAGACCCTTGTTTGCCGCCACTATTGCGAGTTTTTCCCAAACGCCGCCAAATGGTGTAACAAAGCGACGCTCAAAATGAGAGCCCTTAAATATCTCATCTGGCACTAAAGCGGCGTAAAGCGGCTTCTTGGCTCTATGCTCTTCTTTCATAAAAGGTTCTTCAACCAAAACTTTATTCATGACCCTATCCATCATCATTTTGATGACAGATTGGATTGCTTTTTTCATTTCTTGTTTCTCGGTCATATTTTTTGCCAAATTAAAATACTTTCATAAAATGCACCTTCACGTCGTCCGGTTCGGCGGTTCACATGACGCTCAACCCTGCCAATTTCCTTAAAACCAGCGACTTCGGGCTTGTATAGCTTGTATTTATCATTTACCACAATGAGCGCGAGCGCATTTTTCGCCATATAATCTCGCGTGTGTAGCAAAACATCGTTTATCCCCTTGATGTAATCGCTCTTTGCTTGCTGTGATTGTCCATTCTTTGCTGGACCAATTTCTCGTATCTCATTGTTCTTTAGCCCCAATAATTCATAGGCATATTTATGCTGTTCGTGGTAATCAATTAACCCAATGTATGGGGGGGAGGTAAAAACCATATCAATACCTTTCGGCAATTCAACTTCGCGAGAATCCCCGTGATTTACCACAACTTTAGCTTTTGTTTTTATCTTTGAAAATTCCTTTATGCGATCTAATGTATCAATCGTGTAACGCGATAAGAATTTATATGCTTCCTCCACCGGCTGACATGTTCGTTGGTGCTTATAACATTGATACGGTTTTGTCTGCGGCTCTTTAGGAAAATCCAAATCGTAATGCGTAACGAGCCGAGCCGAACGCGCCGAACGAGATAATATAGTTTTTAGTAAATCTTGATAAGTATAATCCTTAATGAGTCGCGAATAACATAAAAGTTCTTTTTGCGTGTTTGGCGCAAACCATTTTTGTATATATTCATTTTTTGTCGAGAAAAGCCTATTCACTTTTTCATCTTTCGAAAATTTGCTTTTGTAGGTATCAAGACGCTTCAAAGTACCGTAAATTTCTTTTTCAAGAAGCGGAATGTCATAATCGGCAGTTTTGACTTTTGAAAGTAAGGCATTAAAAGCAGAAATGTCCGTGCCGACTGAATCTATACCGAGAGCGTTTGCCTCAACCAAAGTTGTTCCGCTTCCCGCGAACGGATCATAAACAAGGGTTGGTTTATATTTCCGCAAAAATATCTCTACAAGTTGCGGAATAAATTTGCCGAGGTAGGGATGTAAGCGGTGAACGTGTTTTGTCCGTTGATATTCCGGCAAATCGCGCTCGCGCCAATTCAAATTCAAAGCGTCAAGCGGCGTTTCCGGTTTTACACTTGCAAAATCGGTCAGTGGTTGCTGTTTATATTGCCGAGCTATTTTTTGTGCGATTGTATTGTCGTACATGGATTTATTACTTGGTAAGTTCATTGAGTGCCTGCTCGACACCTTCGAGATTGACCATTGAGTAGTAGGCACGACGACCAGCGCGGGAAGTGCCTTCTTTTCTCAAAATGCCGAAGCTGACGAGCAAGCGTAGATTTGAAAACCTAAGCCCTTTTTTCTGCACACGCTTAAATACCCACGTCCCGGCAAAATCGCCCTTAATCTCTTTCGAGAGATTCAAGCACTCTTGCACTATGGGTAGCCAGTCTGGTCGTTCAACGGCAAGCCGCTTGACGGCCTTGTATCCAGAAATTTCCTCGGTCATGCTATAATCATAATGTATCAATGTGATACAAGTCAATAAACCGCCCCGCAAAAAATCCGCCAGCCCACGCGAAGACGGCTCGGCAGGAGGGGGTTTGGGGGACGCCCCGAAGCAGAACAAGTTCGCTACGGGGTAAAAATGCCGAGCCGTCCGAGCGAACCCTCTTATCTTCAAAATCCGAGTTCGTATCTAGTTTTGTGACTCTGTATTCTTAAGATAGTTCGAACGCATTTCGCCGCCTGCGGCGGCGAGGAAGTCCCGCCCGCAAGTGCGGCTCTGCCGCGCCGACCTGTCCGCCGAAGTTTTAACGAAGGCGGATGACAATTTTCCGCCTACGTTTTCCGAGCTACGGCGGACAAGCAAGTTTTTCTTTGGCGGCAAATTCTTTGTTCTTTCAAATTCAAAAATAAAAAAGGGCCGAGGAGTGAAACTCCAAGGCCTCGGTGCGGATCATGCTTCCTTCGGAATCAGCGAGAACGCGAGTTCCTCGACTTCAACCATCTGAGCGAGGTTGAGAGCTTGGTTGTAGAGCGACTTGCGGTGTTCCGCAAAGCCCTTGATGACCTTACCAAGCTCTTTCCACATCCGCTGGGGTTTCTCCTTGGTCTTTGTAGCGATAGCGGGTAGGTCGGTCTCGACAATCTCGACAGTTCTTGCTCTCTCGTAGCCGCGATCCTTGTAACCATTCTCACCCACGAAACCGATGGTCACGAGAACCCACAGGCCGGAACGCGTGAGTCCCCATACTCGCATTGTTCCGTCTGGACAGTTCACACCGCCAGGAGGTGGACGATGACCGCTGTTGGGGATTCGCTCCACGGCTGACCACGGCTGTATCCGGAAGATTCCCTGCGTCTTGAGCGAGAACCGCTCGTCTCCGATGGTGGTTGCGATGTCCAACCGAAGCATGTGTGTGAAGCTGGTTTCACTCCGCATGCATTCGAGCGTGCCGAGTTCGGGAAGCGTGAATGAATCAAGGTGCGGTTTGATGAGCTCGCGACGGGCCTCGATTAGGCCAAACCACTCCTCATCGATGAGCTGATTCTTACGAACGAACACTTCTAATCCTTTGGTTGAGGGCATACCCTCCTCCTTTCTGGTTTTGAGAGGCGTACCTCTCGCCAAAAGTATCTTCGCACACGTCTAGTTATTAGTCAATCAAAAACAGAAATTTTTTCAAGTTTCCGTTTCCAAAATCATTATGCAAAATTTTTCTTTTCCCAAAATGGAAAACCGCCAATTCAAATTTTCGCCCAGAAAACCTTACGATTTGGTCGCCGAGTCCGCCAAAAGGGCGGATAAACTCCGCGAGGCGACTTCCAAAACCTTGCAATTTTCTAACTGACTCCGCGGGTAGGATTCGAACCTACGACCAAGTGCTTACAACTTTCTCATTATTACTAACGAGGTTGGACTATATCTTTACCATACCAAATTTTTAATTCGGATTAGGTATCTCGGTATCTAGTCTCTACGGCGCCCGAGCACATAAAGCATTATGTGCTCGGTTCCCACGGTATTACCGAGCACATAACAAGTTTATGTGCTCGGCTTCACCGTTATCCCAAGATGTTCATTCCAAAGTTTCCTTTGGAAGCTGCAAGTTTTTTACAGGCACCTGCGCTACCGCTGCGCTACCGCGGAATATTTTCCTATATTCAACTTAAATCAAATTTAATTTTTGGTCAAGTTTTTAAATTGACTTTTGAATTTTGACTTGTAATTTTGCCTTTTGCCTTTTGATTTTTTATCAATATCCTTCAAGGCGATACGCCAGCTTGTGCTTTTTTATTTTTTCCAGCGCCTTCATTTCAATTTGCCGGATTCTTTCACGGGTTACGCCGAATTCTTTGCCGACTTCTTCCAAAGTGTAAGACACGCCGTCTTCCAAACCGAATCTCATCGCCAAAATTTTCTGCTCTCGGGGCGCGAGCTCGGAAATGATTTCTTTTATCTGGTCGCGCAAAAATTTGAGGCTTGTCGCTTGTTCGGGAGAAAGAGTTTTCTCGTCGGGCACGAATTCCCGAATCGTCACTTCTTCTTTTTCTTCCGGTTCTCCCACGGGCGTTTCCAAAGAAATAGTGTCTTGCGAAATTTTCTGCAGATGGCGGACTTTTTCAACCGGCAAATTCATTTCAGCCGCGATTTCCTGAATAAACGGGTCGCGGCCGAGTTCTTGCGTCAATCTCCTGACCGCTTGCTGGTATTTGCTTAAAATTTCAACAATATGAACCGGTAGCCGTATGATTTTTCCCTGGTCGGCCAACGCTCTGGTGATTGCCTGGCGTATCCACCAGGTGGCATAGGTTGAAAATTTAAAACCCCTTCTCCAGTCAAATTTTTCAACCGCCCGGAAAAGCCCCAGATTTCCTTCTTGAATCAAATCAAGCATAGTCAGATTGGAACTGCGTCCGAGATAACGTTTGGCGATTGAAACTACGAGTCGCAGATTCGCCAAAATCAGCTTGTTTTTCGCTTCTTCATCTCCTTGTTCAATCCTTTTTGATAAATCTTTTTCTTCCTGAAAAGTAAGAAGTTTAATTTTGCCGATTTCCCGCAAGTAGGATTGAATGGAATCCATGGAGAGATGCTCCATAACATGTTCGGGTTCGGCGCTCGCGCCTGATTTTTTCTTTTCTTTTTCAAGTTCAAAGGGGCTTTTTTCTTCTATAATTTCAATATTAGAGCCCCTTATTTTTTCAAATGTTTCTTCCAAAAATAAAATATCTTCTTCAATGTTCGGAAAGTAAGTTAAAATTTCGCCGTGGGTCACAAATCCCTTTGCCCTGCCCTTTTTTATAAGCTCTTTCAATTTTTCTTCTTTTTTGCCGGCTTTCAGCGTTTTTTCGGCGACTGTTTCCAACTTGACCTTTTTTGGCCTTCCTCTTTTTTTGCCCGCCTGCCGGTAGGCATTGCCCGCCTGAATTTTTTTTGAAATTTTGGCGGATGCGGATGATTTTTTCGGTCTTCCTCTTTTCATACCCAGTAAGACTAAATCGAATATTTCTTGCTAAATCCGCAAGCGGATATTCGACTATTATTATACTTAATTTTAATTTTGTAATAAAACATGTTTATACCACGCAAGAAACTAGATTTAGCATTCGATTTTGTCTTACTGGGCATATTTTTTAATCGCTAAACATTAAGTTCTTTGCTTAATTTATGAAACTCGTCAAGGCATTTTTTGATATTTTCGCCGTCTCCGGCTATTTCGCATTCGCGTATTTTTTGGCTCAACGACAAAAGTTCGTCCTTTAAATATTCCCGCTTCAATTCCATCGCCAGTTTATTCAACTCTTCCTCGGGCTTGTCCAGATTGCTGTAATAAAGTTCGGCTTCCAGGGCTAATTTATTAAGATAGTGCTCCGAAGCGATTTCAGTCCCGCTATTCAACGCTTTTTCAAGTATGAATTTTCTTGCCGGAGAAAAATAATTTTGCCAATCTTTATTAAAAAAAGCGGCAAGTTCTTTTTTCCAAAGTAAAATTCCGATTAATTTTTCTTCAAGCAAATCGCGGCGGGAAACGGAAGACGGCTTGCGGCTATTTTCGGTTTCAACGCTTTCCGCGCTATCGCTATTCCCTCTTTTTAATTTTTTTGAATATTTGGCGAGACTTTGCCAAACCGCTTCTTCTTTTAAACTCAAAAAAACAGCCACTTCTTTGAGCCAATGCGCTTGTTCAATATTGCTTGCGATATTCGCGATGTAAGGAATAATGACTCTTTCGGTTTCTTTCGCGAGTTCTCTTTTTTCTTTAACTTTTTCGCTTAAAAAATCCAGATAATATCTTATAATCGGTTTCGCCCGCTTGATGGCGAGAAGCCAAGTTTCGGGATTTTCTTTTATTATATCAGCCGGGTCGTCTTTGTCAATCGGGAGAATCTTGACATCAAAATTATTTTTTAGAGCCAAGTCCACTCCCCTTTTAGTTGCCGCGATTCCTCCGGCGTCCGGGTCAAGAGCAATGTATAAATTGGGCGAGAGCCGTTTTAATTTAGCTAATTGGTCTTCGGTCAAAGCCGTCCCCGAAACCGCGACTGTGTTTAAAAATCCCGCCTGGTGCGACATAATGACATCCATCTGCCCTTCAACCAAAACGCAAAAATTGTTTTTTCTGATTTCGTTTTTTGCGAAATTCAAGCCGTAAAGCGCTTTTGATTTATCGTACAAAAGAGTGTTCGGGGTATTGATGTATTTTGCCGGTTTTTCTTCCTCTTTTAAATCCTTTCTCAAATCTTTTTCAAAAATTCGTCCGGAAAAACCGATTGTTTCGCCAAGCTGATTGAAAATTGGAAACATTATTCTGGCGCGGAACCGGTCGTAATAAGAAACGCTTCCCGCTTCTTCTTTTTTCACGACGAGCCCCGAATTTTCAATTTCTTCTTTTGAAAATCCGCCCTGCGAAAGAAATTCATAAATTTCGTCCCAGTTCGGCATAGCGTACCCTATCTCAAAAGTTTCAATTGTTTTGTCTTTCAATCCCCGCTCTTTCAGATACTCTTTGACATCCGAGCGCCGTTTAAAATTTTCTTTGTAGAATTCTTTGGCTTTGTTGAGAATTTCCGAAAGCCGGGTTTTTTGAGCGGCCAATTTTTCATCAACTTTCTGAAGCTTCACGCCGGTCATTTTCGCCAAAATTCTAAGCGATTCCGGAAACTCAACTTTTTCCATTTCCATCACGAATCGGAAATGGTCGCCTCCGCGAGAACATCCGAAACAATGCCAAATCTGGCGTCCCGGCGAAACATAAAACGACGGAGTTTTTTCTTTGTGGAACGGACAGACGGATTTGAAATTCACTCCGGCTTTGTCCAGTTTGATGTAAGACTGGATTAAATCAATAATATCCAGTTTTTCTTTGATTTGTTCAATTGGAGAGAGCATTTTTTATTATATACCCAGTAAGACTAAATCGAATATTTCTTGCTAAATCCGCAAGCGGATATTCGACTATTATTATACTTAATTTTAATTTTGTAATAAAACATGTTTATACCACGCAAGAAACTGGATTTAGCATTCGATTTTGTCTTACTGGGCATATTAAATTTTAAACCTTTTTTCCGCGTTTTTCCCGCCATTCTTTTATTTTTTTATGGTGTCCCGACAAAAGGATTTTTGGAACGGCGTATTTTTTATTTTTCCATTTTATAATTTCCGGCCTTGTATAGACCGGATATGAACCTTTGATTTCTTCGAGCGAGCCGTATTTGCCCAAAACTCCGGGAATATGGCGAACCAAAGCGTCAATAAAAACCATTGCGGGAAGCTCGCCTCCGGTTAAAACGTAATCCCCTGTTGAAACTTCCTCCGCTTTTAAAATTTTCTTGACTCTTTCGTCAATTCCTTCGTAGCGTCCGCAAATCAAAATAAAATTATCGTATTTTTCGGCGAAATTTCTTGCCATTTTTTGATTAAATGTTTTTCCTCTCGGCGAAAAAATAATAATTTTTGAATTTGCGTTTTGCGATTTGCGCTTTGCTTTGTCCGCCGCTTTAACTATCGGTTCAACTTGCATCACCATCCCTGGCTCTCCTCCATAAGGCCGAGTGTCAACCTTGCGGCGCTTGTCGCTTGTAAAGTCGCGGGGATTATAAAATTTTACTTTGAGAAATTTATTTTTGGCCCGGCTCAAAATTGAACTGTTTAAATAAGAATCAAATGATTCCGGAAAAATCGTGATGATATGAAAATTTTTCATATATAAAAACCAAAAACCACGCGTTTTTTTAAGCGGCATGGTTTTTGTTTTAAAACTACTTTTCAGAATTTCTTAGAGCTCTAATCCTTCGGTTGATTCTTTTGGAGCCCTCATTCCGCCGGCTGGCTCTTCAATCTTGAGATTGATTCTGGCTTTGTTCTTTAAACCGACAATCCTCAATAAGTTTCTAATGGCTTTGGCGGTGTTTCCCTCCCGGCCGATAATTTTTCCCATATCGGCTGGATTGACTTTCAGCGAGAGTAAAACTCCCATTTCATCAACCTGCCTCGCAACCTTAACCTCGTCGGGATAATCAACTAAATTTTTAACCAGATATTCAAGAAATTCTTGGTCTTTGAATTCTGCCATAATTGGTTTTTCAAAAATACGATTTTCTGATTTTTCGACCTCCGTAGCTGTTTATTTCGGTCCGGGCCAGATTTTCTATGATTTTCTGACAACCAGAACCATGCTACTTTTCACCTATATTATATCTGTTTCTAAAAATAAATCAAATCTTGCCCGTCCTCGCCTTGAAGCGGAAGCGAAAAGGACGATTTTCCGCCGTTGCCCTTCGGGCTATGGCGAACAAGCAAGTTTTCTTTGCTTTGCCCTACGGAGCCTTGGCGAAGTATGGGGCGGCAAATTCTTTATTAAATTTCCTCCCAAATAAAATAAGTACTTTTGTCAGGTTGCTCTTCCACATATCCATTTTGTTTAAATTGTTTTTGGTTCAATATTGCTTCAAATTTATGACGGATATATTGAGATTGTAAACCAGGATAGCTTGGTGATGTAAGTAATTGTTCATCGGTGCCAGTTTCTGTCAGAATAATTTCACCCACTATACCTAATTCTTCCTGTATTCCGCGAATCATAGCATCATTGGGATTTTCATCCGGTTTCATTTTTTCAGAAACTGCTTGACCTAAATCTCTGCGTCTTTCGCGTCCGTCTTTGAACACCTGTCTATCCTCTTTCAAGCGGTATTTTTTTCCTTCTGGAGAAACATAAAATACATCAGCACCACCAACCACGACTTTCCTTAAAAGTTCTCCTTCTTTACCCTTTATCAAGATAGTTTCGCCACTTTCAATCTCTTTTTGGAGATGTGCTAATGTTTTTGCTTGTCCGGTGCCCCATACAGAAGTATCAATTCCAGCGCCCTCAAGCTGTTGTTTTAATACATTGGGGGCAATTTCATTTGTTTTTTCAAAATTTTCCATAAAAGTTCCCTTAAAAATCAACTTAACAAATCCTCTATTGAAACGCCAAGAGCTTTAGCGATCTTCGCCATAGTTTGGACGCTTGGCTTGTTGGTTACTATTTTTTTTACAAATGTAATTAAATTAGGCGAAGCGAAGGCGGTGCCTTTTGGTTAAAATCCGAACTTTTTTTGACGAAAATCCGGACGTTGAATTCTGAAATCCGAACGCTCGGGCGGGTAAAAAGGAAGGGGGTTGGGGGGGGGAAGGAATTTTTGCCCCCCCTCGCTTTTCCACCGCCGCTGAATTTCGTGCCAGCGAAGCTGGCGCGCCGCCATAAATAAATTTATTTTTCTGATTCTTCAATTTTTACGCCCAAGTTCATTTTTCTAAAAACTACACTTGGCACAACGGTTAAAGCATAATCTAACCTGTTATCTTTGGATTCTGCGATAATTATTCCCTTTACTTTCTGGCTATTTTTACATAAATTCTCATTTACCCAACCCATGTACCGAAGAATTTGACCTAATGTTTGATCTGTAGAATTTCTTTTCAACTCGATGACTACCAAGTCTTTGTTTTTATCAACTGTCAAAAAATCAATTATACCAACCTCTTGTGTATCGAACTGGCCATGCTTTTCATTTTGCCTTTCAAGATCATAATAACTCAACTCTCCGCCAAAGAGCTGTGTAAAGTTTCTATGAATAAGACTTTGGTAATGCTGAACTTCCAAGGCTTCGATCTGTGGCGTAATCTCGGTGCGTTCAACTTCAATAGTATCTGTTTCAAAAATATCAAATAACTTATACAAAAGATGCCCAAAATCATCATTTGACAAATTGGGTGCATATTTATTTTTTGTATCTAATAACAAATAATTATTTCTAAGATAAAGTTCCACCCCGGAAGTTTCGGGCATATAATCTTCATATAATTTTGCAAGAAAGGCATCCTGATGGCCAAAAATGTTAATAAAAATCCCCGGGAAGTAAATCGAAAGTGCTTTACCAACCAATGCCCGTCTAACGCCCTTAATATCTTTTGAATCTTTTATAATCTCTTGCGAAAATTGAGTTAATTCACCTGTCGGTGTATAAAATTGTTCAATTGAATTATTGGCGGAAATAATTTTTATTAAATATTTCTTGATTTTATCAAAATCTTGTTCGTATCCAAATTTATAAACGCTACCACCACCGATACTACCCAAAAACTTAGAGCCCCATTCCAATTCATAACTAAAATTTCCTTGCATTATGCCCCGCCCCTGAAAATAGTGGTCTTTATCTAACCTTGCGATTTTTTCTTTAGAAAATTCGCTTAAAAAATAATTCCTTTTGCTTTCAATCTCTTTCTTGTCTTCATCCGATAAGTGAAACTTATCAGCGTTTTCGATAATTAAACCCTTTGCGTTTTCTTTTAGTATCATGATAGTTTTATTTAAATTATTTTAATAATATTTAATCCCCTTTTCCACAATGATTATTTAATTAAATCATCAACTTGAACCTCTAATGTTTTGGCGATTTTTCGCCATAGTTTGAACGCTTGGCTTGTTGGCTACTATCATTTTTTACAAATGTAATTAAATTAAATGTTTATTAATAAACGCTCTGCCAAAACCTGATTTCAAATATTTTTCAAATTTAAAAGCTCTTAGCGAAGCTCGCCTTCGCGAAGCTTCTTGACGGACTGCATCACGCCGAAGCCGAGCCGATTCCCGCCTTTGTTTTGCGGAGCAAAACTTCGGCGAGGCGAAGGCGGAAGGGGTGGGATTTGAACCCACGAAAGGATTTCTCCTTTACGGCTTTTCCAAAGCCGCGCACTAGACCGCTATGCGACCCTTCCTTTAAAATATTCTTTTGTTTCTTTGGTTGGATTTTCAGAAATCTCTTTCACCCCTTCATTAAAACCGAAATTTTCTTTTATATAGCGTAATTCCTGAACCGTCGGCTGACGATTAATAATATTATTTGGGTTTGCGTTGGGAGGCAAAATGTCAACCGATTCGCCTTTTTCGTTTACTCTTGTAATTCTTATCCACTTCTTCGGTTTTATCAAGCCCTTGTAAAAATCAATTATTTCTCCGCCGGCAAAGATATAATTTGTAAATTCCTTGAAAAAATCTTTATTGCTTTTTACTCTATTTTCGTAAAGTTTCCAATTAAATATTTTATTCACCAAATATCCGGAAAAATATTCTTTTGTTTCGCGTTTTTTATTTAGATATTCTTTTTCTCCTATTTCGCCATCTGCCGCCGGTAGGACGGTCTTACTCTTCCATAATTTAAACTTTTCTTCATCCAATGTCCCTGTTTTATATTCTTCGTATATTAAAAAATCATCGCGAGTTAATAAATCGAGATTGAGTCTTTCTTCTCTTAAATGGGGGTCATTTGTTTTCTCTGCCAATTGCCTGATTTCATTTTTAAATCCCTCTATATTATCCAAATGTTTTTCCAAATGCTCCGGCAATTTTCCGAATTTTTCCAATCCTTCCGTCATATTTTCATTCCTCTTAAAATCGCTATTCGCTCTTCTATCGGCGGATGAGTCATAAATAATTTTGCCAGAAAAGAACGCTTTTTTCCATAAGGGTCGGCAAGCCAAAGATGGGCCGTGGAATTATTGGCAACAGCCATTGGTTTTGAATATTGGGAAATTTTTTCCAAAGCGCTTGCCAAGCCGTCGGGATAACGGGTAAGCAAGGCGCCTGAAGCGTCAGCCAAAAACTCGCGCCGGCGCGAAATCGCAAGCTGAATCAAGGCGGCGGCAATCGGAGCAAGAATCGCCAAAATAACGCCAATTGCGATAAAAATCGCTTGGCCTCCGCCTTTTCTTTCGCTTCCGCGAGACATTCCTCCCCAGAACATTGACCTTAAAAACATATCGGAAAGTATGGCGATAAAACCGACCAAAACCACAGCCATGGTTGAAACCAGCATATCGCGGTTTCCGACATGAGAAAGTTCGTGGGCAACAACGCCTTCTATTTCAGAACGGTCAAGCCGCTCAACTAAGCCGCGCGTCACCGCCACAACCGCGCGTTCCGGATTGCGGCCGGTGGCAAAAGCGTTGGGCATTTCTTCGTCCACGATATAAACTCTCGGCATAGGAAGGCCGGCGGCAATCGTCAAATTCTCCACGATATTATAAAGCTCGCGATAATTTTCCCGGCTCACCGGTTTTGCCCGCGTCATTGCCAAAACTATTTTATCCGAATACCAGTAGCTGATAAAACTTGTTGCGATTGAAAACAAAACGGCAATAATCAAAATCGCCGAGCTGTTATAAATCTGGCCGAATGTCCAGCCAACGCCGATTATAAAAATCAGAAAAGCCGCGAATAAAACCCAAGTTTTGCGGATATTTTTATCCTTTTCCGAATATAAATTCATATTATTCGGCTATTTTAGCAAAAATTTTGTTTTAAATAAAGAAGGAAAAAATGTTTTTAAAATAAAAAGGCGCTCTCCTTAAATAGAAAACGCCACTTCTTTTCCAAACTCAACAAGAACAAGCCTATTGAGATGAAAGGGATGCTCTCTTTGCGAAAATATTTCAGCAAAGTTTTTGGCATCGTTTTCTTGATTAAAATAAAGAGGGGTGAAACTACCCACAAAACTGCAAAAGCCAATATTAACCCCGTCATACTCAACCATCCAATTTGCTCTTCTCATAGAGGAGAGAACGCCCAATCCTTTCAAAATAAAAAGCATGTCATTTGCCTGAGGAATATGATTTTCATTTCCCCTCCTTGCGCCCTCATACAGAAGATAAAGATGTTCCCAATCTACACTAATAATCCGCCCTGTTTGATCTTGCTTTATTAACTCTTCATCAAGCAAAATCTGTAATCTTTTTTCAAAGTCATTAATTGCGCAAGCTTTGCAGACAAGAGCATCCTTAAAGACAGAACACCTTCTGCCATTGGGTATGGTGGAAAAATGAATTCTCTGAGCTGGTCTTGATTCTTTGCCGCAATAACGACAGGTAAACATTTTTCAGCCTCCTTTCAAACAGTCAAACAGTTGTGTAAATTAACTAAATTCTATAAAAGAGATTATACAAATATTAATATTAAGTCAATACTTTTAAAAAGAGTCAAATTTCAAAAACATCGCCGTATTTTGGAATAACGACTTCGCGGCCGAGATTGTCGCGGATTAACTGGGCCAAAAAGAAACTGGCTCTGGGCTCGGAGTGGATTAAAAAAACTTTTTCAAGATTGTCTTTTGCCTGTTCAATGAATTCAAAAAGTTCGTTGTAATCGGCGTGGGCGGAAAAACCGGAGATGCTTTCAATTCTCGCCCTTACATCAATAATTTTTCCGTGAATAACGATTTTTTTTATCCCCTCTTTTAATCTCCTGCCAAGCGAGCCGACGGCTTGATAACTTACGATAAGCAAGGTTGAATTCGGGTCGGACAAATAGCGTTCTTCATGAAATAATATTCTTCCGCCTTCGGACATTCCCGAGCCGGCAAGAATGATTTTCGGAGAAGGAACATCGTTGATTTTCTTGGATTCTTCAACGCTCGGAGTCAATGTAAGCCCCGAGAAATTAAAAATATCGTCAATTTTCATCTGGGACTTGACATCAAGATTAAAATAGCGGCTATGCTGTTTATAAACATCAAGCGCTTTAATGGCCAGAGGAGAATCAATAAAAGCGGGAAAACGGGGCACTCTTCCCCGCTCTATTAAATTATTTATTTCAAAAAGAAGCTCCTGGGTTCGCTCCAAAGAAAAAGCGGGAATCATCAGGACTCCTTTTTTGTTCATTGTGTCTTCTATGACTCTCTCTAATTTTATTTTTCTTTCCGACACGCCCTCGTGAAGAGAGTCGCCGTAAAGACTGTCGGCGATTAAAAAATTCGCGTCTTGAATCTTCTCGGGCGGTTTTAAAAGGTCGGATGATTTGTTTCCGAGGTCTCCCGTAAAAACTACTTTCTTTCCTCCGTGGAGAACTTCCACCATTGCCGAACCCAAAATATGGCCGGCTTCCAAAAATCTAAACTCAAAATCGGGGAAGGCGATTTTTTCGCCGTATTCGGCGCTTTTCCAGAGAGTAAGCGCCTTTTTCACATCCTCCATTTTATAAAGCGGGGCTATTTTTTGTTCTTCCGCTTCCCTTTTCATCAAAGATTGGCTGTCTTCCAGCATTATTTTTGACAAATCCCGCGTTGGCTCTGTTGAGTAAATTTTTCCCTGAAAGCCGTCTTTAACGAGTTTTGGAATTCTGCCGATGTGGTCAATATGAGAATGGGTGACGAAAACCGCTTCTATTTCTTTTGGATTAAAAGGAAACGGGTCGTGATTTTGCCTTTCGCAAAGCCGGGCGCATTGCCATAATCCGCAATCAATCAGAAATTTCGCCTGTTTATTCTCCAATAAGAAACACGAGCCGGTTACTTCCTGGCTCGCGCCATAAAAATGGATTTTCATTATAAAAATTTAACAAGAATATTTTTTATACCTTTTTCGCTCTTCTTAAAAAGGCCGGCACTGATTCCCAATCATCGTCTGACTTTCCGGTTCTTGGCTGGATTTTCGGTTTATCTCCGCCCAAATCAAGCGGCAGATTGAAAGTGTCCTGTTTTTGCGGAAACTTGGCGGCTATGACCGTTATTTTAATTTCCTCTTTTTTTAAATTCGGGTCGTGAAGCGCGCCAAAAATAATTTTCGCCTGGCGGTCAACCGATTCGGTGATTATTCTTGCGGCTTCTTGAATTTCCCACATTGTCAAATCAGGACCTCCCGCAACCGCGAAAAGCACTCCTTGCGCGCCGTGTATTGACAAATCAAGCAAAGGAGAATTAACGGCAAGCTGAGCGGCCGATTCGGCTCTTTTTTCTCCTTGAGCGACTCCGATTCCCATCAAAGCCGTTCCCGCGTCTTTCAAAACCGTTTTGACATCGGCGAAATCAATGTTAATAATGCCCGGAATGGTGATTATGTCGGAAATTCCCTGCACGGCTTGACGTAAAACTTCGTCGCAAACAACGAAAGCGCTGAGAAAAGTCGTGTCTTTCGCCACGATTGAAAGCAACTTTTCATTGGGAACGACGATAACCGCGTCCACTTCTTCTTTTAATCTCGCGAGTCCTTCTTCTGCCAATCTCATTCTTTCCTGGCCTTCAAAATGAAACGGCCTTGTGACAACGCCGATGGTTAAAGCCCCAATTTTGTTTTTTGCGATATTTGCCACCACCGGCGCCGCGCCCGTGCAAGTTCCTCCACCCATTCCGCCGGCGATAAAAATCATATCCGCGCCCTTGAGCGATTCTTCTATTTCTCCGGAATTTTCTTCAGCCGAAGCGCGGCCGATTTCCGGATTCATTCCGGCGCCAAGCCCCTTGGTCAGTTGTTTTCCGATTTGAACTTTTTTTGGCGCGAAACTGTGATGAAGGTCTTGAGCGTCGGTGTTTATGCCGATAAATTCAACTCCTTTGACTTTGGAGTGAATCATATGGTCAACGGCATTGCAACCCGAGCCGCCCACGCCAACCACTTTTATTTTTCCCGATATTTCAAAATCCGGTTTAATGTGAGCCATACTTAATAAAAATTTCTAATTTCTAATATCTAATTTCTAAATAATCCAAAATTCAAAATCCCAAATCCTAAACTTTTCAATTCTAAACCTTAATTAAAGAATAATCAAATTATTTCCTGTTTATTATTTTTGATTCAAGGAGAGCCACTCTTTTTGTTAAAATTTCAAATTCTTCAAAATCAACTTTTTTTCGCAAAGAGTTTTTAATTATTTCCATATTCATTTTTATCATCACTATGTCTTCGGTATTTTTTGCCACCATTTCGCGAAGGATAACGAGTTGTTCCTGAATTCCGCCGACAGATTCCGCCAATAATTTCATATCAGACCTCAAATCCTCGGCCACTATGTCAAAATGCCGCCGAGTTTCCTCGCTCTGCTTTTTAATAAACGATTTCAATTTTTCCTCATTGATTTCCATTAATCAAAGAATAAACAATGGTTTAAAAATAGTCAAAACTTGACAAAATTTTGGGAATTTGCTATTCTTTTTGCAGGATTTATTCTTTATTTTTAAGGTCTTTAACTAAAAGGAAGGTGGAAAATGGAAATTTTTCTTATAGTAGGATTCTTTGGTGTTATGAGTTTTTTATGCGCCGCTATGGTCGGGGCTTCTTATCAACGCGGGTTCCCAATGGATAAAATGGGATTGATGCTGTGTCTAACCCTTTTCCTGATAATTAATGGACTCATGTTGATTGCGTTTGCAGAGTACAGAAGGACATTAGGCGAGACGAAGGTGTTTGGGCAATAGAAGGAAATAAAATGTATTGGGTGGTTTCCCAAACGAAAGTGGATCTTCCTGGAGAGGAAGAAACCAGTATAATAGCATTGATACACGCGGATAAAAGTAATAAAGTCATGGTCTTCAGGGTCCCCCAAGAATTGCCCCCTTTCTTTATAAAGGTACAGATAGAAGGAGGGAAAATAGAATATCTCCCCTATCCTTAGCCAAGCTCCTAAATTTAAAGCCACACTCCCCTATATACATAGGCGAGTGTGGCTCTTTAATTTTATAGATAAAACTTGTGTTATAATTTATGTATGATATTTTTATTCTTTATATATTTTATCTCGGCGGCCAATATGGTGAATTGTAATTAATTTCTTTAATATTTCTATTTCGTATATTATTCTCCAATCGCCAACTCGCAATTTAAAAAATCCTTTCCATTCGCCGCCAAGCGGAATTGGAATAATTTTATCAAAATTTTCCTTAAACCATTTTAATTTTTCCAAAATGCGCTGGCGAATTTGTTCGTCTAACTTGTCTAAATCTGCTTCGGCTTCCGAAGTAATGATAAACTTCCAGTCCGCCATAAATTTTACAACTGGTATTTTGCAAAAATTTTTTCCAAGCTTCTATATCTGCCGATTTTTTTTGAATGAACTGATTTTTTAATTCTTTTTATCGCGTCTTTGCCTAAAACAAGACCGGCGTCGGGATCGCTCAGCAACTCTCGCATTGCCTCCGCAATTTGCCGGCGAATAATTGTATTTATGCGTCCTTCTCAATTTTTTATTAGAGTAGCCATATCCAAATAATGTCTAATTTCTAAATAATCCAAAATCCCGAACTTTTAAATTCTAAACCTTAATCAAAGAATAAACAATGGTTTAAAAATAGTCAAAACTTGACAGAATTTTGAGAATTTGCTATCCTTTTTGCAGGATTTGTTATATTTTCTGGTCTTTAACTAAGAAACTAAGAGGAGGTTGGGAATGAGATTGGGAAGAATACTTTCTGCTCTTTGTTTTATCTTGTGCGCTGTTCTTGGGGCTTACTGTTGTGTAGACATCATAATCGCGACGAATGAGCCCTGGAATGAAGAACTTAGAGCTAATAGGGCGTTCTTAGCAGTCATGTACTTCATAATATCATGTATGATGTATATTATTTATTTATCTATGGATACTGATGATTACTTGAAAAAAAGTGTACTAGGTAATTTCCCAAATCGAAAAAAGGCCACGTCCTGCACATGCAGATAAGCGTGGCTCTTTTAATTTTATAGATAAAACTTGTGTTATAATTTATGTATGTTTCTCCAAGAACCTCTTGAAAAATATCTTTATCTGAACAAAAAACAAAAATTCGTTCTTCAAAAAGCCGGATTTAATAAAGTTGAGGATTTGCTCCGCCATTTTCCGAACGACTATAAAAAATTCGTTTCGCTGAAAAAAATACGGGAATTGAAACCGGATGAAGAAGCGAGAATAGGGGCGAAAATTTTATCAAGCAAACTCAAGAGAAGCTGGAAAAAAAGAATTCCGGTTGTTGAATTTTTGGTTCAGGATGAAAGCGGAATTCTGCGGATTACTTGGTTCAATCAGCCGTATTTGGCAAAAACATTAAAACAAGGAGAATTTTATTATTTCACCGGAAAAATTTATCGCGACAAATCCGGTTCATTGATGATAAATCCCGTCTGGGCGCTTTCCGCCGATAGGCAAGAAAAAGAAATTGAGGAAATTTCCAACGAAGAAAAATTTTATCCGGTTTATCCTGAAATTTACGGATTATCCAGCCGATGGATTGCCGAAAAAATCAAAAAACTGCTCTTGGAAATCAAAGATATTGATTTGCCCGAAATTTTGCCGAAATTCATCCTTCAAAAATATCATCTTCCGGATTTTAAAACCAGCGTTTTCGCGGCTCATCAGCCGAAAAATCCGAAACATTTTGAAGCCGTCAAAAAACGCTTTTCTTTTGAAGAAATTTTTTTATTGCAATTGTCGCGGCTTAAAGAAAAAATCTCCCGCAAAAAACTTCCGGCCTTTGAAATGAAAATCAGCCGGAAAGAAATAAATTCATTCATTAAGTTTTTTGATTTTGAACTGACAAACGCTCAAAAAAAAGCCGTTAAAACGCTCTTGGACGACCTAAAAAAACCGGAATCAATGACAAGATTGCTTGAAGGAGATGTTGGCTCCGGAAAAACGGCGGTTGCGATTATTATTTCTTACGCCGCGCTAAAATCCGGTTATCAAATCGCTTATATGGCGCCGACCGAAGTTTTGGCCCGCCAAATTTACGAAGAATTTATAAAATTTTTAAAACCCTTCCGCGCCAAAATCGGACTCCTTACTTCTTCTCAAAGCCGAAAATATCCGTCAAAAGCTTTTCCAAACAAAGATACGCAAATTTCAAAAAATCAGCTGTTGAAATGGGTTTTAGGCGGCGAAATTCCCGTTTTAATAGGAACTCACAGTTTAACCTATGAAAAAGTGAAATTTAACAAGCTTGGGCTTGTCATTATAGACGAACAGCACCGTTTCGGAATCAAACAAAGAGGGCTTTTAGCAAAAAAAACTTCAAAAGAATTGCCCTCCATTCCCCATCTTCTTTCAATGACCGCCACGCCGATTCCAAGAACATTGGCGCTTACCATTTACGGCGACCTTGATTTGACATTGCTTGATGAAATGCCCCCAGGCAGAAAAAAAATCAAAACCATAATCGTGCCGCCGGAACAGAGAGAAAGAGCCTATGAGATGATGAGAGAAGAAATAAAAAACGGAAGGCAAGCGTATGTGGTCTGTCCGAGAATAGAACAAAAATCGCAAATCGCAAAGCGCAAAGCGCAAAGCGCAAAATTTGAAGAAAAACTTCATCAAGAACCGGAGGAAGAAATAAAAGCGGTAAAGAGCGAATATAAAAGATTGAGCGAGAAAATTTTTCCGGAATTAAAACTTGGGATTTTACACGGCCGGCTTTTGCCAAAAGAAAAAGAAGAAGTCATAAAAAAATTTAAAAAAGGCGAAATTCAGATTTTAACAAGCACTTCGGTTATTGAAGTGGGCATAAATATCCCGAATGCCACAATGATTTTAATAGAAGGCGCGGAAAGATTCGGTTTAGCGCAATTACACCAATTAAGAGGCCGGGTCTTGAGAAGCGTCTATCAGCCGTATTGCTTTATTTTCACCGAACATTCATCGCAAAAAATACTGGCTCGCTTAAACGCCTTGACTAAATCGCAAAACGGATTTGAACTCGCGGAATACGATTTAAAATTCCGCGGTCCCGGGGAACTGACCGGCGCAAAACAATGGGGAATTTCTGATATCGGAATGCTCGGCCTTAAAAACCTCAAAATGGTTGAAGCGGCGAGAACCGAAGCCGAAGAACTCCTGCGAGAAGATTTTGAACTCAAAAATTATCCGTTGTTAAAGGAAACAATTTCAAAATTATCGCGTTCCCCCGTCCATTTAGAATAAAAAAGAGCCTGCGCGGCTCTTTAAAAAAATATTACTCACCATTCTCGTCGTATCTTCGCGGATAACCACGATCACGAATGACACTTACCACATCGTAAGCTGTGTTCTTATTCATCAAATCACCTAAAAACTTCTCAATATCCTCTTTTTTTAATCCGGCAATCAATTTTAATGTTTCCACAAATTTAATTGCCAATTCATCAGGAATAATATGATTTTTCCTCTCTTCATCTATCCAATGTATTTTTGGCATTTTTCAGCCTCCTTTAAAAAAGACCAATAAATTATCCTAAATAAAATATATCAAATCTTTCCAACCAGCGCAACAACCATTCCGATAACCGCAAAAACCACGCTTACGACCCAAAAACGCATTGTTACTTTATAGCTCGGCCAGCCCTTGGCTTCAAAATGGTGATGGATGGGCGCGACTAAAAAAACTTTTTTGCCTCTAAATTTTTTGGATAAAAGCTGAATAATCACCGAGGCCGACTCTAAAACCAGCGGAAAAGCGATGAGCGGCAAAACGGCGACTGAATCGGTTAAAAACGCAATCACGGTCAAACTCGTGGTAAGCCCCATAATGCCGGTCTCTCCCATATAAAATCGGGCGGGCGGAATGTTAAACCACAAAAAGGCGAGAATCGCGCCGGCAACCACTCCGGAAAAAGCGGCAAGGTCAATCTGGTTTTGGAAAAAAGCGATGCCGGCGTAGGCGGAAAAAATCGCGGCCAAAACTCCGCCGGCTAATCCGTCCAAACCGTCAATCACTCCTCCGGAAAAAGTCGCCAGCACCGTTAAAACAAAAAACAGCGGAAACAAATAACCAAGTGAAATTTCGCCGTAAAAAGGAATAAATATTCCGCTCGTTTCAAGTTTAAAATAAAACCACCACGCGCCAACTAAGGCGATTAAAATTATTAAAATAAGCCGTCTCGTAAAAGTCATTCCGCCGGCAATGTATTTTCCTTTGCCAAAAACCTGAAAAATATCGTCGGCAAATCCGACTAACGCCGCGGCAACCAAAGTAAAAAGCGGCAGCCATGTTTGCCCTCTGCTCAAAAAATTGAGTTTTTCAAAAAGCGGATAAGCCGTTAAATAATCCAACAGCCAAAAAAGCAAGGCGATAAATAAAACGCTTAGCCAAATGATAATTCCGCCCATTCGCGGCGTGCCGACTTCTTTGTCTTTATGAAGTTTCGCGAAAATCGGCGTTTCGCTTCCGTCGGGCGATTTTGTCCTTACCTCTTTCCGCCAAAGCTTGTATTTGTACAAATAACGGGTAATAAACGGCGTAATAAAAAACGCGAAGAAAAACGCAAACGCCGCGAGCCCGAAAACTTTTAAAATATCTAAAATCATAATTCTTTTACAAATTGATATAAATTTTTCATATCTTCAAATCTGCCTTCATAAGTTGAATTCAAAACAATAAACAAATACGGCTCGTTAAAACTCAAATCGGCGATAATTATAAGATTTCCGCCGGCTAAGTCCGAAAAGCCGGTTTTTCCGCCGATTAAGCCCGGAATTTCAAAAACAAGCTTGTTTGTATTTTTAATTTTATGCGAAAAACCGTTTTCTGACAAAAGTTCCGCTTCTTCTCTTGTCGTAATGTTAAAAATATAAGGATAATTTTTTAAAATAGCCAAGACTAATTTTGCCAAATCTTCGGCTGTTCCAAGAGCGCCTGATTCTGTTTTTGAAATATCAAGCCCCGTTGGGTTGAAAAATTGAGTGTTTTTTAAACCGAGATTTTTCGCTTCTTTGTTCATTGATTCCACGAATTTATCCGTTTGCCCCGCCAGGGCGCGCGCCGCGTCGTTTGAAGAGCCCAAAAGCATTATGTCGCGCAAAACCGAGGAACGAAAAACTTCATTTAAAATTAAGCCGTCGTCTCCTTCTTGGTTAACGGCTTCTTTTGTTATTGGAATTAAAACTTCAAAATTATTTTGTTTTCCTTTTGATTTTTCCGCCGCGTAAGCGGTCATCAGCTTGGTTAAACTTGCTAAAGGAAGTTTGGCGTCGCTATTTTTTTCAAAAATTATTTTTTCGTCGCTTAATCTCATCGCTAAAGCCGAACTTGCCGCAATCGCCGGAGGTTTAAAAAAACGCTCTTTATCTTCCGTCTTTACTTGATTCGGAAGAAGAACGGCTGACGATTTGGAAATAGTTTTATATTCCGGCTTTCCGAGATAAAGATAAGACGCTTTAAAATTAATTAAAAGCGTTAAAATAAAAAAACTAAAAAATAAGGAGAATTTACTCATCCCGTTAGAGATAGGAAACGTTTTAATCTGTTTTTGAAATAACGTTTTCCCACTCCAGTTTTTAAATATTTCTCTCTCGACCTCGCGTCTTCTTCGTTGAGGCACGCCTCATAATATATCAATTTCCATGGAACCCCTTGTTTTGTCCAGGTTGATTTTCCTTTGTTGTGCTGATTAAAACGTTTCCGTAAATCATTAGTACTTCCAGTATACCAATAGCTGCTTTTTTGACTTTCAATGACATAAGTACAATACATAAGGTTTGGATCTCTAACGGGACTCATTCCGCCAAAAATTTATTCATTTCTTCGCTTGCGGCCGTAAAATTCGGCAATTCTTCTCTTTTAGTTATTCCAAGAAGTTTCATTAAATCAAAAGAAATCCGGTATAAATAACTCCTCTGGTCTTTCGCGTCCTGAATTCGCTCAACTAGCCCTCTAATCATCAGATTTCTCAAGGTATAGAGCGAGTTTACTCCCCGGATATGTTCAATTTTGCTTCGGGAAATCGGGCCTTGATAAGCGACAATCGCGAGCGTTTCTAGAGAAGTTTTCGTCAATTCCGATTCAATTTCTTGTTTGAAAAATTTCTCCGCAAACGCTGAAAATTCCGGCGCGCTTCCCAAAAAAACCTCATCGTCTTTTGAAACAAGCCGAATTCCCCTTTCTTTCAAGACCTCTTCCAAACCCGCGACAGCCGTTTTGATTTCTTCTTCTGAAACTTCAAACAACGCGGCGAGTCTTTTTATTTTTTGAGGTTCGTTCGCCGCGAATAACAACGCCTCAATCGCTTTTGCTAATTCCTGATTCGTCATATTTTGCTAAGTTCAATTTTGCCGAATGTTTTTTCCTGTTCAACGGCGACCAATCCTTGTTTAATCAATTCCAAAACGGCCAAAAAACTTAAAATTCTGTCAATTTTGTCTTTAGGGTCAATAAGTTCGTCAAAAGAATTTTTTGCCGCTTTTTGGATTCTGGCTATCAGTTCTTCAATCTTTTTCTCTATTGAAACGACGCGAGTAAGGATTTTTTCCGGCAATTTTTCGCTTTTCGGCAGGGAATTTAAAAGAAAATCAATCGCTTCTTTTAATTTTTCAACGGTGATTTTTTCGCCGGGATAAAAACCGAGCCTTTGTTCGGGATTGGTTTCTTTAAAAAAAATAAAATTCCTTCTTTGGATTGTTTTTTGGATTTCCAAAGCCAATTTTCTGAAAAATCTCAATTGTTTCAGCCTGAATTCCAATTCTTCAATTGATTTCTCTTCTTCTTTGCCAATCTCCAAAAAAGGCAGGAGGGATTTTGATTTAATCAGCATTAAAGTGGCGGCAACAACTAAAAAGTAAGCCGCTTCTTCCCTCGGCAATTCCTGAAAATTTTTGAGATAATTCAAAAAATCCTCGCCGACTTTCGCCAAAGAAATTTCGCTGATGGCAAGTTTGTTTTCTTCAATTAAATCCAAAAGCAAATCCAGCGGCCCCTCAAATTTTTCAAGTTTCAGAGTATACGGCATATATATCACTGCTTGCGCTTCTTTTCAATTTTCAGCCGTAATTCTTTCAATTGCTCTTTGGAGATTTCCGACGGAGAATCCATCATTAAATCGCGGCTGTCGCCGGTTTTAGGGAAAGCGATGACTTCGCGAATGCTCGGTTCGTTCTCTAAAACGCTCAATAAGCGGTCAAGCCCCAGAGCGATTCCTCCATGAGGCGGGACGCCGTATTTAAACGCTTCCATTAAATGGCCGAATTTTTCTTTAATCGCCGTTTTTGAATGCCCCAAAAATTCAAACATTGTTTCAAGGTCGTCGGGATTTGTGATTCTTAAAGAACCTCCTCCAATCTCGCAGCCGTTTAAAACCAAATCGTATTGATAAGCGGTTATTTTTGACGGGGCTTTTTTTATTTCTTTGTAGTTCTCTATTTTAAGTTTTGTAAACGGGTGATGAGCGCTGTCCCATTTTTTTTCAGTTTCTTTCCATTCAAAGCCAGGAAAATTAACAACCCATAAAAAAGAGAGTTCTTGGGGATTTTTTTTGTCGTTTCGCAAGTCCGGCCTGTCGGAATTGTATTTTTTCACCGCTTCCTTGTAATCAATTCTCGGCCAGTCGCCCTGACTTATTTTTTTATTCGGATATAAATTTTTCACGGCATCGGTTAAAAGATTTTCAACCAACCGCAAAATATCGTCTTCTTCAACAAAACTCATTTCAATATCAAGCTGGGTGAATTCCGGCTGACGGTCGCCTCTTGAATCTTCGTCTCTGAAACACCTCGCAATCTGAAAATATTTTTCAATTCCGGCAACCATCAATAATTGCTTGTATTGCTGGGGGCTTTGAGGCAAGGCGTAAAAATTCCCCGGCTGAAGCCGGCTTGGAACGACGAAATCCCTCGCTCCTTCCGGAGTTGATTTTGTCAAAATCGGAGTTTCAACTTCAATAAATCCTTTTTTTGCGAGCTCCTCTCTGATGAATAAATTAATTTTATGGCGTTTTTCCAGATTCTTAAGCAACCTCGGACGCCGTATGTCCAGATAACGGTATTCCATCCGTTTTTCTTCGCCGATATCATACCCGTCTCCGTAAATGTCAAAAGGCAGAGTAACGGATGGCGCCAAAACTTTTAATCTTTTTATTTTAAACTCTATTCCGCCGGTTGAAATTTTGGGATTTTCCATTCCTTTAGGCCTGGAAATTATTTCCCCCTCCAGCTCCAAAACGTCTTCCGGCCTTATTTCTTTGGCTGACTTATAATTTTCAATGTCCGGCTTTATGACGGATTGAATCAAACCGGAACGGTCTCTGATTTCCAAAAAAATAAGTTTTCCGTGGTCGCGGCGATTATTCACCCACCCCGATAATTTAATTTCTTTTCCCAGATAATTGACGGCGTCTCCAATTAAAATTCTTTCCATATTTTAATTCCCGCCCGATTGAGTTTATTTGCCGGGCGGATTTGATTGCGCTTCTGATGCGTTTTTTTTGGCGCTGCCTTTTCTTATTTTCGGACCGGCAATAATCCCGGATTTTACAAAAATATTATGAACGGTTTCGGAGGTTTGAGCTCCTTTTGAAATCCAATGCAAAATTCTTTCTTTGTCCAAAGAAACCGTTTTCTTCGCGGGATTATAATTTCCTAAAATCTCAATATATCGCGACGGCGACGGTTTTACCCTGTTTTCAGTCAGGATTAATTTAAAACTGCGTTCTTTTTTCTTGCCTATTTTTGCCAATTTAATTTTGAGCATACGATTTTGTCTTACTGGGCATACCCAGTAAGACTAAATCGAATATTTCTTGCTAAATCCGCAAGTGAATATCCGACTATTATTATATTTAATTTTAATTTTGCAATAAAACATGTTTATACCACGCAAGAAACTAGATTTAGCATTCGATTTTGTCTTACTGGGCATATTCTTTTATGAATTCGGAGCTTGATTCAAATTTTAACGATAAAATTCTTGAATAACCGCTTTTATCCATTGTGACTCCGTAGAGCGAGCCGGCTTGATTCATCGTCTGGCGGTTATGGGTTATAGTGACAAGCTGGGTTCTTTTTGAAAGCGAATCCAAGATTTTAGCGTATCTTAACGAATTTGCTTCGTCAAGCGCCGCGTCTGTCTCGTCTAAAATCAAAAACGGCGGAGGATTCGTTTCAATCAAGGCGAAAATAAGGGCGATTGAGACGAGCGACCTCTCCCCGCCGGAAAGCATTTCTAAAGATTTGATTTTCTTGCGGGGAAGAGATATCAAAATATCAATTCCTCCTTCGTCGGTCAAATAAAGCCGCGCTTTTCCGCCCTCAAACATCAGCGAAAAAAGATTTTCAAGCTCATTGTTAATTTTACTCAAACCGCTTTTAAAATCAAGGTTTAACTTTTCTTTAAGTTCGTCCATCACTTTGTTTAAAGCCCCTCTGGCCTGCTCCAAATCCGCAAGCTCCTTTTCAAGAAATTTATCGCGGCTGGAAACATCCTCGTACTCCTTTAAAACCGACTCGTCGTATCCCGCCCCGTCTTCAATTTTTATTTTCAATCTCTCCAGGTCTTTGCGCAATTGCCTTCTTTCGTTCTCGTCAATAAAATTATCGCTTTTGATTATTTCTCCGGAAAGAAAACTTTTTGCCGATTCTTTTTCCCGGATATAATCCTCCTCTTCAAATTTTAATTTTTCTTCTTCAAGTTTTATCAGATTCATCTCGTCTTTTAAATTCGCCTCGGCGTTTTTTATTTCAAAAATTTCTTTTTCCAAATTCCTCAATTCTCCGCTTTCCCGTCGTTCTTCGCTTTTTGCGTTTTCAAGTTCGGCCTTGATTTTATTTTCCTCGGAAACGATTTTTGCGCTCACTTCCCCTAATTTCTCTTTTTTCGCGATAAGTTCGTCAATTTTCGCGCCAGCAATGGACGAATTGGCAGAGCGCATTCTTTCGGAAAAAGAATGAATAACGCTCATCGTCTCGTTCGCGAGTTCGTAAACGCGGTCAATGGCGCTTTCTTCCAAGATTGAAGAAATAAAAGTTTCCAATTCTCCGAGAAAAATTCCGACCTCTTCTTTTGCCACCAGCTCTTCTTCCGAGCGCGCTTCTTTGTTTTTTTCCAATTCAATGAACCCCTCAAGTTTTCCCAAACTCCTTTCAACCGTTAATCTTTGCTGACGCAAATCGTCCAAGCGATTTTCAAGAAGTTTGGTTTTTTCATTCTCTTTGTCTAAAATTTTATTTGAAAATTCGCCGCTTAAGCTTTCAGATTTTATTTTAAGCTCGTTTAATTCCCTTTCAATCGGCTCTTTTTTCCGCGAAATTTCTTTTAATTTTGTTTTAAGACAGCCGTCTTCTTTCGCCAGATAAACCCCGTATAAATTTTTAATTTCTTCCCGTAGTTTCGCCGCTTTTTCAAATTTTTTCACCTGCTTTTCAAGAAAATTCAAATGCGGTTTTATTTCCTGGCGCAAAATTTGCGTCCGGGAAATATTTTCTTCGGTCTTTTCAATTTTCTGCGACGCCTCTTTTAATTTAAGATGGTAAATCTTGAGCCCCAGCGCGTCTTCAATCGCCTCTCTCCTCTCAATTGCCGAAAGGGTTAAAATCCTGTCGGTTTCTCCTTGATTGATGATAAGATATTTTTTTCCCGAAAGCCCTATTTTAGCCAAAAATTCAATAATATCTTTCAAGCGAACGGAAGAATCATTGATAAAATATTCAGAAAGGCCGTCTTTCCAGATTTGGCGCGAAAACGCGATTTTTTCAAAATCCAAACCCGACTCGGGCGACAAATTTTCAAAAATAAGGCTTACTTTCGCGCTTGAAAAAGCCCGTTCGGAGGCACTTCCGCTAAAAATGAGGTCGGAGCTGTTTTTACTCCGAAGTTCTTTTAAAGACTGTTCTCCCAAGACCCATTTTACCGCCTCAACAACATTTGATTTGCCCGACCCGTTGGGCCCCACAATCGCGACAATGGGAGAAGAAAAATCAAAAACAACTTTTTTCGCAAAAGATTTAAAACCGGAAATTTCAAGCCGCTCTAAACGAGTTAATCCCATTTCTTTATTTTGAGTCCTGATTTTGCCGCTTCTTGTTCGGCTAATTGTTTTGAGGGACCTTCGCCCTCGGCGACCAATTCTTCTCCCAAAAACACCCCTACGCGAAATTGTTTGTCGTGGTCGGGTCCCCATTCTTCCAAAACCTTGTAGGCGGGAGTCAGTTGGACAATCTCCTGCGATTTTTCCTGAAACATGCTTTTCGCGTCCCTGTAAAGACCTTTTTCCAAAACTTCTTCAATTTTCAACAAAAGCGTTTTTTCAATAAATTTTTCCGCCGGTCCATATCCTTGGTCCAGATAAATCGCGCCGATTATAGCTTCGTAAGTATTGGCTAAGATGTAAAGCCGGCCTCTGCCGACATCTTTCGCTTCTCCTCTTGAAAGCAGAAGATAGTTGTTTATGTCCAAATCCTCCGCTGATTCGGCAAGACTGTCGGCGTTGACCAAGGCGGCTCTTAAGCTCGTAAGTTCTCCTTCGGGTTTTTGAGGAAATTTTTTAAAAAGAAAATCGCTTGCCGCAAGTTCCAAAACCGCGTCTCCCAAAAATTCAAGCCGTTCGTTATGGGATGTTATCCAGTCGGGATTTTCGTTCAAATAAGAACGATGAGTAAACGCCTGTTTTAGCAAGTCCTCATTCTTAAACGAAACTCCGATTTTTTCGGCAAAATCTTTAAAATGCTTCATAAAAAAATCAAAAATTAAATATTAAAAATTAAAACACAGATTAAAATTTTTTAATTTTGATTTGATCTTAACAACTCAAGCCCTTTATCAATAATTTTCCTGACATCGTCATAAATTTTAAGCTCGCCCAATTCTTCTTCCTTAAACCATTTTGCGTCATCAAGCCCGCCGCTCGCGTGCAAAGCAAGTTCTTTATCGGATGTTTCCGCCAAAAAATAAGTTACCTGCCGCCTGACAAGTCCCCTTTCCGGATCCGACGCAAAATACTCGTTCTCGCCTATTTTTTCTTTGAGTTCAAAATTTTTAATGCCGAGTTCTTCTTTAAGCCCCCTTGCGGCTCCTTCTTCAACTTTTTCCCCTTCTTCAAGATGCCTTTTTGAGAGCGTCCAGTAGCCGAAAACATCGTGAACAAGGGCTAAAAATAATCCTTTCTCATGATTGCGGTAAACAACGCCTCCGCCCAATTTTTCAATCGGCAATTTTGACAAATCTGAAATATCTTTCAATTTTTCTCTTGTTTTCTTCTCGTCGTATTTGCCGGGCTCCCCCATTTCGCGATAAACCGTTCCCAAAACGCCGTTGACGAATTTTCCGGAAGAATCGGAGCCGAAATTTTTCGCGAGTTCTATCGCCTCGTTAATCGCCACTTTCGGCGGAGTTTCCCCGCGGTCGGCGAAAAGCAGTTCGTAAAGTCCCAACCGCAAAACAGTTCTGTCAATTCTCGCAATCTGTTCAATCGGCCATTCCGGCGCCGTTTTTTCAATAATTTTGTCAAGAATGTCTTTTTTTTCCACGACTCCTTCAACCAAATTTTTTGTCAGATTTTGATTGTCCAAATCCGCCCCGAATTCTTTTAAGTTCAATTCAAGGAATTGATTCGCCTTTTTTTGGTCATAATCGTAAAAATCCCACTCAAAGAGGGTTTGCATCGCGATTGACCTGGCTAAGTGGCGACTACCCATGTTTAGAAAGTTTTTCGGCGCTAAGCGGTTCTTCTTTTTTTGACTCCTGGTCTTTTAATTCTTTTTCTTTCATTTTCTTTTGTTTTTTGTCCAGTTTCGCCAAAACATCAATAATTTGCCTGCCTTTATATTCGCCGCAATTTTTGCATATCGCGTGGGAAAGCTTCGGCGCTTTGCACTTTGGGCAAGAAGCCGGATTCAACGGCTTAAGAGCGTGATGACTCCTCCTCATTCTTGTTTTTGAGCGGGTATGCCGCATTCGCACAACCATAATTCTTAAATTTACCCGAAATTCAAAAAACTTGCAAGATTAACCCCGTTCCGTCTTCGGTGGGGAGATTGTTACTTGCTTTTATTGAAAAAAAGCGCAAGAATATAAACAGATAGGCGTTGTTTTGATAGCCCCTTAAAACCATTAAAACCATTGAAGGAGAAAAAATGTCTAAAAACAAAGGCAAGTTTTTAAAGGTGGCGACGAAGCGTGACGAAAAAGAAGCTCTCCAAATCGCTAACACCCTTAAAGAAGAATTTTGTTTAACGTATGATGAGAAAAAAAATCTCCCAAAAACGTTTGGAGAAAAGTCTAAAATGCCAGAACTTTTTGTCGTAGCGGGAGAGCTCGGACCGGATTGTATGGTCACTAATATGGCGTTGGCGACATTGTGTCCAAAAGAAAAAAAGAAAATTATTATAACCCAACTGCCTCAAGGGTCGGGAATACCTATAGAAATCAGAAATGGCTGGATTGGAGTTGTTATCAGTGGAACTCGCGGACCATTTTCTACCGGCACAAAATCGATAGTCAACGGAGAACTGAAGGCGACAAAATTTACCGAAGGTTACGCCGTTGATACTCTTGTGGCGCTAAAATCATTAAAAAGGGTCAATTCCCGATCTTGGAAGTGGTTTCGCTCGAGAAAACTTCCAAAACATTTATTTTTCAATAAAGAATGTTGTAAGGTCGTCTCTAAACCAAAGGGCAAGCTTCTTTAGCTTCGCCCTCTTTTTTTGACTTGGAAACTATAAACTATGGAGGTAAACTATGGAGGTTGAACCTCAATAGTGATTTAACCCAAATAATTTTTCGGCTTTTTTGAGAATTTCTTTTGAATTTTTAAAGGTTAATTTCAAAACAGCTTCTTCGTATGGCAACCACTGGTAATCTTTATGCTCAAAAGAAATTTTGACATCTCTTGTTTTTGTCTCGGCAAGAAAAAAAGTTATGAATTTCAGCCGCAATTCCCCTTCCCATTTGTAAAAAACTTTGATTGTTTCTTTAAATCCGTCAACGAATTTCAAATCATCAATACCCGCTTCTTCTTTTGTTTCTCTCGCGGCCGCGTCAATCGCCTTTTCTCCTTTTTCAATATTTCCTTTTGGAAAATCCAATTGTCCGTTTTCTTTTTCCAAAAGAAGATAAAATCTTTTGTTGTTTTCTTTCCTGAAAACGACCGCTCCCGCCGACTTTTCTATTGTCATAAATATTTTCCAGTATAGCTTATTTTTGATTTCGCGATTGTTTCCGGCGGGCCCTCTGCGATAATCTTTCCGCCACGCTCTCCTCCTTCCGGCCCCAAATCAATCAGCCAATCGCAGTTTTTTAAAACATCGGGATTATGTTCAATGACGATAACCGTGTTTCCTTTTTTAACCAATCCTTTCAAAACGTTCAAAAGTTTTTTTATGTCTTCAAAATGGAGTCCAGTGGTGGGTTCGTCCAAAATATAAAGGGTTCTGCCGGTTTCTTTTTTCGCTAATTCTTTGGCGAGTTTCACTCTTTGCGCTTCGCCGCCAGAGAGCGTGGTCGCGCTTTGCCCCAATTTCACATAGCCCAATCCAACCTCAATCAAAGTTGACAAAATTCTTTTAACCGGAGGAATGTTTTTAAAAAATAAAAAGGTTTTTTCAACGGGCATATCTAAAATTTCGGCGATGTTTTTATTTTTGTATAAAATTGAAAGGGCTTCCTGATTGTATCTCGTTCCCTTGCATTCTTCGCATTCAACATAAATATCCGGCAAAAAATACATTTCAATTTTTTTCACTCCTTGGCCTTCGCATTCTTCGCATCTCCCGCCTTTAACATTGAAACTAAATCTGCCCGGCGTGTAGCCCCTTGAGCGCGCCTCAACGGTCTTGGCGAATAAATCGCGGATGTGGCTGAAAACTCCCGCGTAAGTAGCCGGATTTGACCTCGGAGTCCTGCCGATTGGCGACTGGTCAATTACCGCTATCTTGTCAATGCTATGGATTCCTTCTATTGTTTTATGCTTTCCCGGTTCTTCCCTTGAGCCGTAAAAATGCTTTGCCAGGCTTTTTGCCAAGATATCGTTGACTAATGTTGATTTTCCCGAGCCGGATACGCCGGAAACTCCGATTAAAAAAGCGAGAGGAAACTTAGCGTCAATATTTTTCAAATTGCGCGCTTCCGCTCCTCTTACAATCAAAAAAGATTTAGGCGCGATTTTTTGCTTTTCAAACTCTATCTTTTCCTTTTCAGAAAGATACCGGCCGGTCAAAGTTTTCGCTTTTAAAATTTCTTTGTAAGGCCCGGCAAAAACAACCCGGCCTCCTTTTTCTCCCGCGCCCGGCCCCAAATCAACGATCCAGTCCGCGTTTTCCATCGTGAATTTATCGTGTTCAACCACAATGATGGTATTTCCCAAGTCGCGAAGCTCTTTTAATGTTTTAATCAGCCGCAAATGGTCTCTCGGGTGAAGCCCGATTGACGGCTCGTCCAAAACATAAAGAACGCCGGAAAGGCCGGAACCGATTTGAGTCGCCAGCCGCACCCTCTGGCTTTCTCCGCCCGAAAGAGTCGTTGATTCTCGGCCTAATGACAAATAATTAAGTCCGACTTCCAATAAAAAACCGAGCCGCTTTGAAATTTCATTCAATAAGGGCGAAAACGCGGGATAATCCTGTTTTTTGATTCCGCTTATAAAATCCAGAGCTTTGTCCACGCTTAAATCGGAAACTTCGGCGATATTTTTTCCATTGATTTTCACCGAGAGCGCTTCTCTGCGCAATCGCAATCCTCCGCAAATTTTACAAACCTCTTCTTTCATATATCGCTCCAATTCGGCCCTTGTCCATTCGGATTCTGTTTCAAAATAACGCCGTTCCAAATTGTTAACCACTCCTTCAAATTCGCTTTTTTCATCGCCGTATAAAACAATGTCTAAAATTTTTTGAGGAAGATTTTTGAGCGGCTCGTTAAGAGAAAACCCGTGTTTTTGAGCCAAGTCTTCCAAAAGCCACCAATACCAATTTTGTCTGCCCCCGCGGCGCGATGAGCCCGCCCACGGGAAAATCGCCCCTTCCGCCAAACTCAATTCTTTGTTCGGCATAATCAAATCCGGGTCGGGTTTCAGTTTTTTGCCCAATCCGTGGCAATTCTGGCAAGCGCCGAAAGGGCTGTTAAAAGAAAATAATCTCGGTTCAATGGCTGGAAACGAAATCTCGCAAATCGGGCAGGCAAAATTCTCCGAAAATAAAATTTCTTCGGTTTTTCCGTTTTTCCCATGCCTATCGGCAGACAAGTCTTTAAGAATAATTATAACTCCTTTCGCCAAACCAAGGGCTTGCTCCAGAGAATCGCGAATCCGTTCCCGTTCAACCTCTTCGTCCAAAATCAACCGGTCTATGACTGCTTCAATTGAATGTTTTTTGTGCTTATCAAGTTTTTGTTCAAGCGATTCTTCCGTTCTTAAAACATTTTTGTCAATCCTTACTCTTAAATATCCTCGTTCTTTGATATTTTCCAAAATTTTCCGATGCTCCCCCTTTTGTCCGGTTGCCACCGGAGCAAGAATATAAATCACGCTTCCTTTCTCAAACTTTAAAATCTGCCGGAGCATTTCGTCAATCGTCTGTTTTTTTAATATCCGGCCGCAGTTTGGACAGAAGGCCGTTCCCATTCTGGCGAATAAAATCCTTAAATAATCGTGAATTTCGGTGATTGTGCCCACGGTTGACCTGGGATTTTTGGCGATTGACCTCTCGGTGATGGAAATCGCCGGCGAAAGGCCGGTGATTTTTTCAACATCGGGTTTTTCTTTCACGCCCAAAAACTGGCGGGCGTAGCTTGAAAGCGACTCAACGAATCTTCGCTCCGATTCGGCGTAAATCGTGTCAAAAGCAAGCGAAGATTTTCCCGAACCCGAAAGCCCGGTGATAACCACGAATTTATTTTTCGGAATTTTAAGAGAAATATTTTTGAGATTATGAACCTTTGCTCCCCTTATCTCAATAAAATTGTTTTTCATAAATCAGGAGATTATACACCAATCCGGAGGAAATTGAAATAGAACCAGTGGTAATAAAGCCGCTTGTTCTAAAAATTATAACCCGTTGCGCTATTGTGCGCGCTGTATAAATTTTACTTAAACAATAGTTCGCGATCGCGAACTATTGTTATAGATGAGGGTATAATTTAGACGTAAACAACGCTCGGAAATCTTACAAATTTGAGTATCTTAAATTTGACAATTTATTTTTTATGAGTATAATTAAACAGGATTGGTAAAATTTAGAACTTTTAACCAGGAGTTTTAACCGAAAGGAAGGTGAATATGATTAAAAAACTATTAAGATGGATATGCGATCTAGCCGGAAAACAGGGACGGGCTTCGGGAAGTCGTAAGAATAAATTTATAAAACCACGATAAAACTGGAGGTGTTAAGCCTTGATAGAGACTGTAATTAAATCTCTTTTTTATTATTTTTACAACCCTTCGCAGTTTCCAGCCGGTTTATATCCCGCTTTTTCCGCCTCTTCTTTGGAAGAAAAATAAATTTTATTTTCTTCTTTTATTCTTTTCGCTCCTGAACACCAAGTATAGTGGTAAAGATTGCTGTTTTTGCTCCCGACTAAGATTCTATTCTGTTCTTTATTTTCTGTAATTTGCGATTTGCTATTTGCTATTTGCGCTTTGCTATCCGCGCTTTGCGATTTATCGGCGATTTTTTCTTCTCCAACCTCTTCAAACCAAATCGGATATTTTTGCTCTTCCAAAACCGACATCCTTCCCAATCCAAAAGCGATAAAAGCCATTAAAATAAAACTCGCGCTTATAAATAACTCTTTTTTATTGTCGTCAATGAATTTCTTGACTTTCTTTATTTTCTCAATTAAACTCATGAAATAACTTTACTTTAAACTTTTCACTTTTAACTTTCAACTTGTAATATGCCCAGTAAGACAAAATCGAATGCTAAATCTAGTTTCTTGCGTGGTATAAACATGTTTTATTACAAAATTAAAATTAAATATAA
>MHMS01000007.1 GCA_001821615.1 Candidatus Niyogibacteria bacterium RIFCSPLOWO2_12_FULL_41_13
ATAATCAAAGCGTTGGTGGACCACGCCCAAAAACCTTCAATCTGGTTAAAAAGATAATAAAATTTTCTTTCAAAAGAAATTTCCCTGTTTTTCAAAAAACCGTAAAAAAGATAAGGAATATTTTCAACTCCCCAACTCCATCTTCTTTGCTGTTTATAAATTCGCGAAAAAGTTTCCATAAAATTTTTTCCGAAATTAGCGTCCATTGAAACCGGATAAGAAAGCGGCACAACCCTGTAATCTCCGTCATAGCGCAAAAAACAATTAAAAAATATCCTTGAATCTTCGGAAATCATGTTCTTCTGCCAAAAGCCGACATCAATCAGCGCCTTAAAGCTCATTGATTGCGAAGAAAAAGTAACAAGCCGTTCGGGGCGCTCCTGTTGCATCATTTGCCAGAATGTTCCGCCAGTCGCCATTACTCTGGAAATTGCCGGCGCCTGCCAAATGTTATTATTGTAAATCGGCACCGGCTGATAAGACGAGCGGTGCGGCTCGGGGCTCGCCAAAAAATAATGCGTTAAACAAAGGAAATATTGCGGATATGGCTGAGTGTCAATGTCAAAATTTGAAACAATAATGTTTTCGTAGGGAATTCCGAGTTTATCAATGATTTCTATTTTTGCTTTTTGGGCGGCGTAAGCGCAATTCGCTCCCTTGCCGGCTATTTCGCCGGGCAAATTTTTCGGATGGGAAACCGACAAAAAATGGCCGAATTTATTTTTATAATTTTCTTCAATTTTTAAAGCGGTTTCTTTTGCCGCCTCCCCTCCTCTTTCTTCCCAAGCCAAAACAACAATCATTCTTTCTTTGGGATAGCGCGTCCGGCATAGCGCCTCAAACGATTGCGAAACCACTTCATAGTTTTCTTTGTACATCGGCATAAGGACAAACTGCCATATCTTATCCCATTTGAAATTTTGAAGACGCGATTCCCAATCAATAGCCAAATGTTCTTGCATTCTCTGATAATTGACCCTAAGATGAATAGACAAATAAAGGGTTTTAATAATCCAGTAGATGTCAAAAACGATTATAAAAACAGCCGCCGCAACAGGCGTCTTCCACGAAAAATAAACTATTCCCAAGATTGTCAACCAAGTCAAAGACCCGGGAATGATTTCAAAAAAACGGTAAAGATATCTGTCTTTGCCCGACAAATCCCGATGAGAGGCGACTTTAAGATAATTCAAGTCCATATTAAACTAAATTATCGGCAAAAATGCCACAAAAAACAAGAAAAATTTTATTCTGGAGCTTATTTTCCGTTTTTATCGTTCTAGCAATCATTATTCCGGCTTATCAAGCGGGATACCGCATAGACCAAAATTTCAACATCGCGCAAGTCGGTGGAATCTTTCTTGCTTTGCCGGAAAACGGAAATCAAATATACCTGGACGGGAAATTAGAAAAAGAAACTGGTTATTTCAGCGCAAGTTTTTACATTGAAAATTTGAAGCCGAAAAATTACTCGGTGATCGTGGCAAAAGACGGATACTGGCCGTGGACGAAACAACTTGAAATCAAAGAAAATATGGTAACCGAAGCGAAACCGTTTTTACTTAAAAAAAACATTGAGGGAAAGCCGGTTGAAAACAACGAAGAAATTATGAACGAATTTTTAAACCGAGATTCCTTCGCGCTCAAAACCAATAATAAAAATAATATTGAAATCAGAAAGGAAAACGGAAAAATCATCGCCCGCTGGAAAAAAGGGCCTCCTCTTCCTTATTATTTCTCAAAAGAAGAACAAATTATTTTCCAAACCATAAATGAAATCAAAAATTTTGAATTTTTTCCGAAACGGTCCGACTTGGTCGTTCTCGCTCTGCGAAACGGGATTTTCGCGCTGGAGATTGACGGCCGTGGCTTGAGAAATTTCCAGCCGATTTATAAGGGCTTTGACCCTGATTTCGTTTTGATTGAAAATAAATTTTACATCCGCGACCAAAACGCCGTTTTTGAAATAAAATTATAATACCCTGCTTATTGCGAGCGTCCGGAAAAAATAAAAATTGAGAATATTTTGAATTTCTGGAAATCGCAAGAAGCGAAATCAAACCTCAATTATGTGAAATCTTTCCTTGAAAAAATAGCCCTTGCCGTAAATTCCCTGACGCCGACAACCGCTCTTCCAAAAATCCGATTGAAGCGTTAAGATACGAATAAATGAACCGCAATATTTTTGTTCTCTATTTATACTGGCATTATTTTGAAATGCCGAAAGAAATTTTAATAATTTGGCGGAATTTTATTGTTTTCTTTTATCATTACTTCTCAATCGGACTTCTTTTAAAAACGCTTTTTGCTCCGTGGCGGCGCGACATAACATATTACGGACACGGCTTTGATATCCGGCTTTACGCGGAAACTTTCGCTTTCAATCTTATCGCCCGGGGAATCGGTTTTCTCATCAGAACAGTGGTCATTGTTGCCGGGATTTTTGTTGAAATTTTTGTTTTTCTCGCGGGCGTCTTGATTTTTATATCTTGGCTTATTCTGCCGATTTTAATTTTAAGCGGTTTATACTATGCCCAGTAAGACAAAATCGAATGTGTTCTTCTGGGTCTATGTCCTGGAAAGTCTTAAAGACGGAAATCATTATATTGGCTATACTGAAAATCTGAAACGCAGATTAGAAGAACACAAACAAGGCTATAATTTTTCAACAAAATTCCGTATGCCATTCAAAACCATTTACATAGAAGGATGTCTAAATCAAGAAGACGCTAAACAGCGCGAGCGTTACCTCAAAACTACCGCTGGTCGAAGATTCCTCGCGCAAAGATTAAAGAAGTATAAGTCTTCTTATTCGATTTAGTCTTACTGGGTATGGATGGCGATTTTAAAAATTCAAACATATTTTTGGCGGTTAAATTAAGATATTTTTTTATGGCCGCGAAAGCGGGAAAATTTTTATTTATCCCCGTTTTTTTTCTTCAACGCGATTTTTTTCTTTTTTCCGTTTCTCTTTCTCTTCTCTTCGCCCTTTTGGATTTGTTTTTTGAAAATAAGCTCAAAAAACCGGACTTTATTGATTTTGATTCCGGGCTTGTCCTGAACAAAAGCAAAACTTCAACTGACGCGGCTTTAAAAATTTTAAATTCGCGAAATAAAAAACTGGATTTTATTTTCGCCCGACTCGGTCTTAACCGCAAAAACTTTTTGGAAAATTTTGAAAATTTTAAAAATTCGCAAACCGTTTCCATTCCCGTTGAAAAACTTTTCGCCGGAAAATCTTTCATTTCAATGGAAGATATTTTATCGGGACTCGCCAATTTTGACCAATCATTCCAAAAAACTCTTTTTGAAAACGACATCAAGCCGGAAGATTTTGAAGCGGTTTTATTGTGGGAAAAAAAATTAAATAAAGAAATTGAATCCCGAAAAAAATTCTGGGAACTGGAAAATCTGCTTTTAAAGCCAGGAATTGGAAAGCAATGGGCTTACGGATATACGGCGAATTTGGACAGATATTCGCGGGAACTGACATCCGAGCCGATTTTCGGCAAATTCCAATACCATTCCGTCACCCGCGGAACAGAGATAGAAAAAATTGAAAGAATTTTATCCCGAGCCGGAAAAAACAATGTTTTGATTATCGGCGAGCCGGGAACAGGCCGAAAAACAATCGTCAGAAGTTTTGCCAAAATAGTCGCCGAAGGAAAAGTCCATCCGGCAATTGAAAACAAAAGAGTCCTTGAGCTTGACGCGGACTTGCTTCTTTCGGGACTTAACGCGGCCGGAGAAATAAGAAAACGGTTTGAAACGATTCTTGTTGAGGCGATATCGGCCGGCAACATTATTCTGGTTATTGATGAATTTCACGATTTTATAAAAAATATGGTAAGCCAGGGAATTGATTTTTCAACAATTATAATCCCTTATCTTCGTTCTCCGAAATTTCAGCTCATTGCCATCACAAACCACCAATCTTATCATCGCGACATTGAATCAAACGGCGAATTGAACATCCTTTTTGAAAAAGTGGAAATACGGGAACCGTCAGCCAAAGAAACAATTTTAATCCTGGAAGATATTTTGCCGGTTCTGGAATTCCAATACGGCCTTTTTGTTCCTTATCAAACGCTCAAAGAAATAGTGAATTTGGCCGATGAGACGATTTTTAACATTCCTTTTCCCGAAAAAGCCGTTGGCTTGCTGACGGAAACAATGATGTTTGCTTCGCAAAAAAATCAAAAAATAGTTTCGCCTCTTGACGCGGAAGCTGTTGTTTCCCAGAAAACGGGAATTCCAATCGGAAAAATAAAAAGCGAGGAAAAAGAAAAACTTTTGAATCTTGAAAAACTTCTGCACCGTCGCGTAATCAATCAGGAAGAAGGAATCAAAGCCGTGTCCCGGGCGATGCAAAGAGCGAGAACGATTGTCGGCGATAAACAAAGGCCGATGGGAACATTTTTATTTTTGGGGCCGACGGGGGTGGGTAAAACCGAAACCGCGAAAGCCCTTGCCGAAATTTATTTCGGTTCGGAAGACCGGATGATCCGGCTTGATATGTCGGAATACCAAGAACCGAATTCCATTGAACGGCTCATCGGTTCGGCGGACGGAAAAATCCAAGCCCAGTTTGCCAATCAGCTGATTCAAAATCCCTTTTCTTTGGTTTTAACTGACGAAGTGGAAAAAGCTCATTACAACATTTTGAATCTTTTTCTCCAAATTCTTGACGAAGGAAGCTTTACCGACGCCCTTGGGAGAAAAATATCTTTTAAAAACGCCATTATTATAGCCACTTCAAACGCCGGCGCGGAATTTATCAGAGAATACATTGAAAAAAACCAAAATCCGGCTGAACTAAAAAACAAGCTGATTGATTTTGTCTTGAAACAGGGAATTTTTCGGCCTGAATTCATAAATCGCTTTGACGCCGCGATTGTTTTTGAACCGCTTTCCAAAGAAAATACGGCTAAAATAGCGATTTTAATGCTGGAAAAATTAAATAAACGACTTCTGAAAAAAGACATAAAAATAGAAATCACTCCCGAACTTGTAAACAAACTTGTTGAAATCGGCTTTCATCCCGTTTTCGGCGGCCGAGAACTAAGAAGAGTCATTCAAGACAAAGTAGAAGGTTTAATCGCCAAAAATTTTTTGGAAGGAAAATATAAAAGAGGAGAGGTTATAAGAATAGAACTCGGGGAAATTTAGACTCGCGCGCGGTATCAATGGATTGCGTTTGTTTGACAAAATCCGAACCTATTTTGCTTGCCCGCCAAAGCCCAAAGGGCGACGGAGGGAACAAAACTGACGGCGTGCTTCGCGCGCCAAACCGAACGCTCGGGCGGGCCCCGTAGCAAGCCTTCGGCTTGCTACGGGGCAAGCAAAAAACAAGAATTTTTGTTTACCCCGTAGGGAAACGAAGTTTCTCTTTCGGGGCCCGCTCTCGCTTTCCGCCGCCGAATTTCGTGCCAGTGAAACTGGCGCGCCACCTTCCAGAATTATATCAGTTTTTTCTTCTCAAGAAAAAACTTCAACGAATCCTTAAATCCACCACAAAATTTTTGATTACTAATATCATTTTTCATTTCTTCATAAATAGTTTTCGGGTTTGCCCAAAATACACTTTTTACTTCGTCTTTGGCTAGGTTGCCTGGTTCCGCTTCACATTCAAAAATTTTGAAAATATGGCGAATCCGATTTTTCCCTGCTTCCGGCTCAACCTCATTTGAAATTGTTTTACCAAGCTCGGTAAGATCGGATTCAATGTCAAGCTCTTCTTTTAGCTCTCTTTTTGCCGATTGTAAATAATCTTCTCCTACATCAACGTGCCCAGCTGAAGAGTGGTCAAGTCGTCCACTCATTCTTTCTTGAACCAAAATATCTCCATTTTTCCTCGTAAGGTAAATGACAGCTATTCTATGGAGAATCCCTTCGCGATGCGCCTTCTCTCTAGAAATTGTTCCGAGTTCGTTGTCATTTTCATCTACCCAAATTACGTTATCAGTATTTTCTTGTGCTAATGACAATATCAATTCCGGCAACTTTGTAAAAGACGATGTACAAGCATCAGCTTGATCAAATTTATTTTTGGAATAAATAATGACTTTTATTCCCGCCGCGCGCGCGGCCTTGATGTCATTTTCTACATCACCAATATAGACACACTCCTCAGATTTCACTTCTAATTTTTGAGCCGCAAAAAACAATGGCTCTGGGTGGGGTTTGTGGTTGATGGTGTCTTGATACGAAACGGCGACTTTGAAATATTTTTCCAGTTTTGCAAGTTTGGAAGATTCATAAACGCTTTCTTTGATTCGGCTCGTAACAATTCCGAGTAAATAACTTTTACTTAATTTTTCTATAACTTCTTCTGCTCCTTCTGGAGTTTTCGGTAAGCCAACATCATATCCAACCTCGCACCCGCGTCCGATTTCCCATATCTTTTTTATTTCTTCTTCAGGAGCAGATTTTGTGAGTACTTTTATAGCATCCATCATACTTAAATGAAAGATCGCTGGAAATTCTTCTCGTGTCGGCGGACGATAACCAGTTTTGATCATCAAGTCTTGAAAAAATTTCAAGTTAGCCTCGAAAGAATCAAGGAGAACGCCGTCAATATCAAAAATTATTGCTTTTATCATATTTACTTTAATAATTCGTCCGCCGACACGTCTAAAGCATTAGCCAATCTCTCAACTGTCGCAAGAGTAGGATTCCTCTTGCCGTGTTCAATTCCACTAATATAGGCACAGTGAACTCCTAACTTCCTAGCAATAGCACCTTGCGACAGTTTTTTATTGGTTCTTATCTTTTTTAGATTTTTCCCAAGTTTTGCTGATATTTCTCGCATATACTTATCCACATTTTAGCAGTTGTTGCTTTTCCAAGCAACGTTGTACTATAATGATACATATGAATTTAGGGAGTAAAAAAATTGTTGTGTGCGCACGGGTGGGTGGGGCAAACACAACTCATCTTTCTTTTGTTTTTCTTGCGGCGCATTTCGCAAAGCGAAATACGAAATTCGGCGGCGGTCAGTTCCGTTCAAAAAATGTTCGAGCGGAGTTGTATAATTCCACCAATGTCAAACTTTCCGATTTTTGCTCGACCGATTCAGCCGCGCGAAGCGCGGCCAATCTCGTCGGCCAAATTCCCGAAAGTCAATTGTTGGTGGGCAATGGAGGGATCGAACCTCCGGCCTCAGTCTTATCAGGACTGCGTTCTACCATTGAACTAATTGCCCAAAAATTTCTATTTGTTCGGCGGGCAGGTCAGGAATGTCCCGATTTATTCCGCGCGAAGCGCGGATAATAAATCGAGGATTCTCGATATTGTATCTAAATCGCAGATTTAGACAATATCGGGAC
>MHMS01000008.1:0-6158 GCA_001821615.1 Candidatus Niyogibacteria bacterium RIFCSPLOWO2_12_FULL_41_13
CAAACCCGCCTTGCCGAACGCCGCCAAAGCGAAAATAACTCCGAAAGCGAAACTTGAAACCGCGAAAATCAACTGATGGCTTTCGGGCTGAAGTCTATTTTCGTTTATTTCCGATTCATCTTCGTTTTTATTTTCTTTCTTTTTCCTCGCCATATTAAATTTAATTAAACAATGCTTCAAATCCGGCGGTATTTACCCAAAAAATTATTTTACCTCCTCTATAAAAATACCATTGCCAATATTGTCTATATTTCCCTTCTCGTTTATATCCAATTCTGAATTACTCCAATCAATGTCTGTAATTTTATCTTCGTCAAATTCTTCGTTATAATATTTTTCTAACGCTTTATTTAATGCCTCTTTCTTTGTCTTAGCGCTAATTTCAACATCAAAGTTGCCTGGAACTTTTAACGCTAAACTAACTTTATATTTTTTCAAGAATTTTTTATTCTTTTTTGAAAATAATTTAGGCATATTGCTTATTTAAATTTTATAAATATTTTTCGAAAATGCGAATAAACTTTTCGCCTATCTTTCTTAATTCCTCTAAGTCATCAATGTCCCAAACAGTTATTTTAGGATCACCATATATTCTATCGTATTCCGTAATTAGCTTGTTTAGTGACCCATATTCTTTTTTTGTAATTTTAATTATCTTCATACATTTCATCGCTAAAAATGATTTATTCATAAAATCCCCGCAAAATATAATCGGAATTTGTTGTAAAAAACTGTCCAAATTGCTTTTTCATAGGAAGAATTCGTTCTTATTATAACAAAAGGAAGTCAAAATAAAAATCCGCCGATATTTGACAAAAAAATTTGTTTGATTATACTTATTTAACAACTATGAATAATATTAATCTTAAACCGCTTGGAGACAGGGTTTTGGTTGAGCCCTTGGGCCGCGAAGAATTAGAGCGGAAAACGCTCGCTGGAATCGTCATTCCCGAAACCGCCAAAGAAAAGCCGGAGCAAGGAAAAATCATTGCGGCGGGAATGGGCCGCAAAACCGAGGATGGAAAAATCATTCCTCTTTCGGTCAAAACCGGCGACAAAATAATTTTTGCGAAATACGGCCCGACTGAAATAAAAATCGGAGAAAAAGAATATCTTATTATTAAAGAAGAGGACATATTGGCAATTATTGAGTAATTGCAAAATTATCAATTTTCAATTTACAATGATTTTAGATGTTTGAAAATTAAAAATTGTAAATTCAATGAAAATTGAAAATTAGAAATTAAAAATTTAAATAGTATGGCTAAACAAATAATCTATAATGAAAAAGCGAGAGAAGCTTTGAGAAGAGGCGTTGAAAAAGTTTCAAACGCCGTAAAAATAACGCTGGGCCCAAAGGGCAGAAATGTGGTTATTGACAAAGGTTTTGGCGCGCCGACAATCACAAACGACGGCGTAACCATCGCCAAAGAAATAGAGCTTGAAGACAAGGTTGAAAATTTGGGAGCGGAAGTGGTCAAAGAAGTCGCTTCAAAAACAAACGACATCGCCGGAGACGGCACAACCACCGCCACTCTCCTGACTGAAAGCATTTTGATTGAGGGCTTAAAAAATATCGCCGCCGGAGCGAGTCCCGACCTTTTAAGAAAAGGAATTGAACGAGGCGCGAAAATGGTCGTTGACACTCTTAAAAAACTCTCCATACCGATTTCCAAAAAAGAGGAAATCGCCCAAGTGGCGGCAATTTCCGCCAAAGACGAAGAAATGGGAAAAATCGTCGCCGAAGTTCTTGACAAAGTCGGCAAAGACGGCGTGGTAACAGTTGAGGAATCCCCTACTTTCGGCATCACCTACGAAATAGTTGAAGGGCTTCAATTTGACCGCGGCTATATTTCCCCTTATATGGTCACCAACGCCGAGAGAATGGAAGCGGTTTACGAAGAGCCGAAAATTTTAATCACCGACAAGAAAATTTCGGCAATCGCGGAAATCCTGCCGATTCTGGAAAAACTGGCGCATACCGGCAAAAAAGAACTCGTTATTATCGCCGAGGAAGTGGAAGGCGAAGCTTTAGCAACGCTTGTTGTCAATAAACTCCGTGGAACCTTTAATACTTTGGCGCTCAAAGCGCCCGGTTACGGCGACCGGAGAAAAGAAATGCTTGAAGACATTGCCGTAATAATCGGCGGAAAAGTAATCTCCGAAGAAGTCGGGATGAAACTGGAAACAGTCAATCTTGATGTTCTGGGCGAAGCAAGAAAAGTAATCAGCGACAAAGAAAACACGACCATTGTAAGCGGAAAAGGAAACAAAGAAGAAATAGAAAAAAGAATTGTGCAGGTAAAAAAACAGATTAAAGACACGGATTCTCAATTTGACCGCGAAAAACTGCAGGAGCGGCTCGCGAAACTGATGGGCGGCGTGGCGGTCATTAAAGTGGGCGCGGCGACGGAAGTTGAACAAAAAGAAAAACAGCACCGCATTGAAGACGCCAAATCGGCGGCCCAGGCGGCAATTGAAGAAGGAGTGATTCCCGGCGGAGGCGTGGCGTTGGTAAGGGCGATTCCGGTTTTGGAAGAAATTCTGAAACAGAGCGAAAAAGACCCCAATGTGCCGCGCGACGAATGGCTCGGCATAGACATTATTAAAAAAGCGATTTCTCTTCCTTTGAAGCAAATTGCGGAAAACGCCGGATGGAGCGGCGAAGTTATTCTGGAAAATGTTCTAAAAGGCAAAGAAAATTATGGATTTAACGCCCTGACCGGCAAATATGAAGATTTGGTAAAAGCCGGAATTATTGACCCGACAAAGGTCACCCGCTCGGCTCTGGAAAACGCCGCCTCCGCCGCGGCAATGCTCATCACCACCGAAGCCGTGATAAGCGACCTGCCGGAAAAGAAAGAAAAATCCCCCGGCGTCCCAATGATGCCGGAAGGATACTAATTAAAGAATACTAATTAAGGAATACTAATTACTGGAAATGTTAGAAATATTATTGGAGTTATTGGAGATGCCATCTCCGAATACTCCGAGCAATGTGTATTCGGAGATGGCATCTCCGTTATTTATATTCATCAAAATTTTCTAAATCAGGACTATTTGCGCAACTATTTAGCCATTCTATAAAATCTTTTTTAAATTTCCTCTCATTAGTATCAAATAATTCATATAATAATTTCTTGTTTATCACTTCGGGAAAATTGCTTTTACCCAATAAATCTTGAAAGGCCGACCATTGATAATTTTCTAAAAATTTAAAAGCCTTTTTCGGATTAGTAATTCCCTTCTCCCGCCAGCCAGGCTGAAATAAATCTAAGGGATTAGCAAGAATATAGAAGGGGAGGTGGATAAAATGCGCGTCTTCTTTCACTGGTATTATTTTTGACCTCCCTTTGAATAAAACTCCGCTTCGTTTTTCTTCCTCATTAAAATGCATAGTGTATCCAATCCCGATTTTTCTTGTAAACTCGCTGGCTCCGCCATCAATTTTTTCCTGAACAAAAATATGATAATGATTTGGAATTAATGTCCAACAAAAAATATCCACCAATTTTTTCCCTAATTTTGATAGAGATGTCTGAGATGTTATTTTCGTCAATTTAAATTGCTTTCGTCTAAAAAAATATGGCAAGGTAGCGTTTTCTTTGTTATTAAAATCATCCATATTGTTAACAAACCGCAAATAATTCTCTTTTTTCAGAAATATTTTTTTATCTTCTATTCCCCTGTTTAAAATATGGAAAAATTCGCCTCTCATATACCAAATTGATTGTTAGGGATGATTCGGAGATGCCATCTCCGAATACACTCCGAATACCGAATACTCCGAACAATCATATTATGTCAAATAAAAAATTTAATCATAATAAATCCGACGATTAATAAAATTGCGAAAGCCGAGGCCAGGACATTAAAATGTTTCTCTATAAAATCGTGCCCTCTTTTTCCAAAATAAGAAATGACGGCGGCAACGATAAAAAACCGCAATCCCCTGCCGACAAAAGCCGCTAAAATAAAAACCAAAAAAGAAGATTTAAAAGTTCCGGCGGCGATGGTAAAAACTTTAAAAGGAATCGGGCTGAACGCCGCGATAAAAATCGCCAAAAAAGAATTTCCGTTAAAACTTTCTTTCAACTCCAAAAAACTGTTTTCAAAACCGTAAAAAGAAATAATTGATTTTCCGAAACTATCGTAGAAAAACAAACCGATAAAATAGCCAACCAAAGCGCCGGCAACCGAACCGAAGGTCGCGATTACGGCGAACTTCAGCCAATCCCGCGCGTCAACCGCAGTCATTAAAACAAGCAAGGGGTCGGGCGGTATTGGGAAAAAAATCGCCTCAATAAAAGCAAAAAAGAAAAGCGCCAATTTTGCTCTCGTATGCTCCGCCCAAGATAAAGTCCAATTGTATAGGTTTTTCATAAAATCAAAATTTAAAAATAATTTTTTAATATTTAATTTTTGATTTTTGATTTTCTTAAAATGTCGGCCGCTTCTTCCGGCGAAACAGCCACGACATTCGTGCCGCTTCCCAATTCCAAACCGGCCCATCGCGCCATTCGCGGCAAAATTTCCAAATGCCAATGGTAATATTTGTACTCTCCGTCGGCGGGAGGGGCGGTATGAACGAAAAAATTGTAATCCGGATCGTCCGCTCCGGCCTTCAACCTAACGAGCGACTCTTTTAAAGCCTCGGCGAAGGAAAGCCGCTCTTTTTCGCTTATTTCTTCAAAATACGGCTGATGTTTTTTCGGATAAATTCTCATTTCAAAAGAAACTTGGGAAGCAAAAGGGCATAAAACAACAAAATCTTTATTCTCATAAACTATTCTTGCCTTGTCTTTTGAATCAATTTTAACCATTTCGCAATGAACGCATTTTCCTTTTTCTTTAAAATACGCTCTTGAACCGCTAAACGACCTTCGCACATCCAGAGGAATTATCGGAAGGGCGATAATCTGGGAATGAGGGTGAAAAATCGTCGCTCCCGCGCCTTCGCCGAAATTATGGAATATTAAAATATATTGAATGCACGGCTCGTTTTTTAATTGCCGGAATCTTTTTTGATACGCCTTAATTAAAATTTCAACTTCCTCCGCGCTCATTTCGGCGATTGTTTTTTGATGATAGCGAGTGACGATAACTTCGTGAAAACCAACGCCGCCGATGGTTGAATAAATTCCGTTTTTTTCTTCTTGGGGGCAAATTTTATGCGGGGCAACCGCCGGATATTTGTTTGATTTAATTCTGACAAGCCAATCTTCCGGATTTTTTTTGCCCGGCAACGGCTCCCATAAAACAACGGGCTCGGGATTTTCAAAGGGACAATTTTCAAGAGGCGGAATAATTCTTTTTTTCTCGCCGATTTTTTCCGAACCGGGCCTTTTTTTTCTAGCGGGAGCGAAAAGAATCCAATCTCCGGAAACCAAATCTCTTCTGAATTCCGACAAATTTTGCGATTTGTGATTAATCATATTTCCCCGACCACAAATTCAATCTTACTTTAACGGTTTCAAGCAATACTTGAAGATAAGATTTAAAATTAACTTTGCTGTCCGGACTATTAATCCAATAAGCGGGCGCAATGGCTGTTTTATATCCGAAGGCGCGAGCCATTGATAAAATTTCCACATCAAATCCCCAACCGCTGATTGTAAGTTGCGAAAAAATTTTCAGGGCGGCAAAATCCCGAAACGCCTTAAATCCGCACTGGGTGTCCCAAATTCCGGGTAAAACCAAAATTTGAATAAATAAATTCCCCAAAATTCCAGGAAGCCGGCGATAAAACGGCTGGGAAACCGCTTGGCGCGCGCCCGGCGCGTCCCAGGGGTGGCGGGAACAAATCACAACTTCGCAACCCTCGTCAAAAAACGGCTTCATTTTGTCAAAGTGGGAAATATCGGTGGAGTTGTCGGCATCGGTAAATAATCTGATTTTTCCTCTGGCCGAAAGCATCCCCTCTTTTACGGCTCCTCCCTTGCCGAGAACATTCATCTCAATTATTTTCAAATTGCCGATTATCTTTGTTTTTTCTTCAACTGCGGCGCGAGTATTGTCGGTTGAACCATTGTCGCAAACAATGATTTCCGAATCAAACGGCTGTTTTGATAAATAAGAAGAAACGCTTTCTATTGTTTTGCCGATTGTCTTTTCTTCATTTTTCGCGGGTATTATAACCGACAAATAAATTTCTTCAT
>MHMS01000008.1:6228-28462 GCA_001821615.1 Candidatus Niyogibacteria bacterium RIFCSPLOWO2_12_FULL_41_13
CCTCCGGTTCGCCGGAAATCGGCTTTTCCCGCCAAAATCTATTTCGGAACGCTTCCGTCACTTCCAAAAATTCCTGATTTTTAATCAGTTTCAAGAATAAAGTTCCTAACGCTATTCCGAGCCCGCCGGAAACAAATCCATGAAAAAAAATTCCAAAAAAAGTTTCAAGATTGAAAAAACCGTCAAAAATTCTTAAAAACCAAAAGGCGCTCCCTCCGATAATCAAAGAAGCGAGGCATATTTGGAAAATCGGGAGCCAAAAATCAGGTCCGCCGAATTTTCCGAAATCTTTCCTGAAATAACAATGAAGAAGAATTAAATTCAAAAATCCGCCCAAAGTGTAACTCAACGGCAAGACAAGCATTTCTGCGCCGGGCAAATCCTTGACGCGCAAAATATTTTCAAACCAATTTCTGAAATCTGGAAACTCTCCGAAAAGCCGCAAAATAAAAAGCAAAACGCCGACGGTAAATAAAAGAGAGATGGCGTTTAAAACAAGAGGCAAAAAAGTTCTCTTTGCGGCGTAAAAAGCCCTTAGATAGAGCATAATCAAACCTTGAAACAAAATTGAAAAAGAAAAAAGAGCTAAGGCGGCGGCCGTCAGCCGGGTGTCAACCCAGCCGAAATTTCCGGCGCCCAGTATTACCCTGACAATATGAGCCCTTAAAACAATTATCAGAATTAAAGCCGGCATTGACCAGAATATTATGTGCCGGATGGTCAATCCGACTTGCGACAAAAATTTTTCTTCGTCTTTTTCCGCGGCGTTTTTCGCCATTAAAGGAAACGCGGCTATACTGTATGAAACTCCGAAAAGCGCCAAAGGAACGGAATACAAATTCATAGCCAGATTAAAAATGGCGATGCTCCCACTTCCAATAAAAGAACCAATCGCCGTGATAATGATTAAGCCGATTTGATTGAAAGACAATGTCAAGGCGCGCGGGAAAGACAAACCCACAATTTCCAAAACAGTTTCTTTTTTTAAATGAAAACTTGGTTTCAACGCGAATCCGAGATGCAGAAAACTCGGCATCTGGACGATTAAATGCAGAAAAGCTCCCAAAACAACGCCAAAAATAATGCCGTTCAACCCGAAAATCGGATAAAAAATTAAAATTCCCGAAATTATGCCGAGATTGTAAAAAATCGGGCTTAAAGCGTAAACAAAAAATCTTCGGTATGACTGCAAAACAGACGAGACAATGTTGCTAAACCCCAAAAATAGCGGGGAAAACAACAAAATTCTGCTCAAATTAACAACCTCTTGTTTGTTTTTGGCGTCAAAACCGGGCACTATGAAATCGTTTAAAAACGGCATCAAAAAATAAACGGCCGCGATTAAAATAATAAGCGCTATAAGAAAAAAAGTGGAAATTTGGTTAACCAAATCCTTGGCGCGCTTTTCGTCTTGTAAAATCAAAGGGATTAAAACGGCGGAACTTGCCAAGAAAAGAGACAATGCATAGACAATGTCCGGAACTCTGAATGAAGCGTAATAAATATCCAGAGTTTGGCCGGCGCCAAACGCCGAAGCCAAAAGCCGATCGCGATACAGCGCCAAAAACTTTGCCGCAAGCGCGGTTATAGCCAATAAAAACGCCGCCTGGTGGACGCCAACGCTTTCGTGGCTGAGAATTTTCAGAAAAATTTTTCTTACCATTATCTTTTCTTTTTCACATCGCGTTCGGTTTCGGTTTTTTCTTCAAGAGGCAGGTCTTTTCTTTCTGCGGGCGAACTTATGCCGGAGAGCGCTTTTTTCCCTTCGCGAAGATTAGAAAGAATATCTTTAATCTCCCGATCTTCCGGATTCAAGAGACTGATTTTTTCAAATTCGTCAATGGCTTTCTTCGTTGCCCCTTCTCTGTCGTAAATCAATCCCAAAAAATAACGGCCGTTGGAATAATTCGGCGCAAGACCCGCAAGCCGTTCAAAAACCGTTTTTGCGTTGTCAAATTGTTTATCCTGATAATACAATAAACCCAGCTGGAACAACGAGCCGATGTCATTGGGCGAAATGAACACGGCTGATTCGGCTCTTAAAATCGCCTCTTTAGTATTGCCGGATTGAGATTCAAGACGGGCGTATAAAAAATGGGCGGACGAATAATCCGGCTTTAACGAAATCGCCCGGTCAAGATAATCTCTTGATTCTTTTAAGTTTCCAAGCTGAAGTTCCAGTCTGGCGAGAGAAAGCAAAAATTCCGGATTGGTCGGAAAAATCTTTGCCGCTTCTTGATAAATTTGCCTTGCTGTTTCCGCCGCTTGGTCTATTTTTAAAGACAATAAAGATTCATAAACTTGTCCGGAAATAAGCCAATTCAAAGAATCGTTGGGGTCCAGTCCGCGGGCATTAGACGCATTTTGTATTGTTTTAGAAAGAATCGCCTGAAGATTCTGGCGTAATTGTTCCGGCGCAATATCTGTTCTTGAAAGAAAATTATTAAGTTCAATTAAATTCAGTTGAGCCAAAGAGCGCGAATATTGCGGCTCTTTCGCCAAACTGAATGCTTTTTCTATGTTGAATTTCGCTCCGCTTAAATCGTTTTTTAAATTAAAAAGATTCAGTCCTTTCGCGAAATATAAGCTTCCGATGTAATTCTGCGCCAAAAAGTAAACGCCGGACACCGATAAAATCAAAAGGAAAACCAAAACAAGGGAAGAGATAAATCCCAGGCCGCTCGTTTGAAACAAAACAATTTTAGATTTTGGAAACATATTTTTGTCAGACGCGCTACCGATAAATATCCCCAAAAAAATAAAGCCAAGAAGAAGATTAATGAAGTTCGGAGAATATAAAATCATCAAAACGAAAAAATAAAACGAGGCGAGGAAAGAAATGAGCGGCAAAAGATAGTCATGATTAATTTCAATTAAATGAATAAAACGGAAACTGGAATAAAAATAGGCAAAAATAAAACCCAAAACCGCGATGAGGCCGAGAAATCCCGCGTTCAAAGCCAGAGTTGAAAAAAAGCTCGCTCCATTTTCAAAACGGGTGTTCCAAAAAACAGTGCTGTTTATCGCTTGCGGCTTGTATCTAAGCCAGCTTTCAAGAAAAGTCCCCGGACCAAAGCCGAGAATGGGATTTTCTTTGACGGTTTGCCTGAAAATATCAACGGTGGCGCCGTAAGAAGGCCTTACTTCAATATTATTGACGCCGATAACGGAAGAACTTAGATTGGAAGCCAAATTCGGAGTGATAACGAAAAATAAAACCAAAATTACGCCAAGGCCGATAAGAGGCCTGAAAAATTTCTCCTTCCTGAAAATAAAAATATAAACGCCGAGAATTACCAATAAAATTCCGAAAAGCCACCAAAGCAAAGAAAAATTCACGGCAAAAAGAACGATTAAAGAAACGGCGTAAACGATAAAAAACAAGAATTTAAACGAGAGATAATTGCTTATTTCATAAAAATACAAAGCCAGCAAGCCGATAATGCTGAAAAACAAGCCGAAATTATTCCAAGAGCCGATTAAATTTGAGGTTGAAAGCGGAAAATAATCGCTCCAGGGGTAAACCGTAAAACCAAATATGCCGTGCAGGGCTTGAAAAATAAAAACCAGAATGCCCGAAATAAAAAGCGTCAAAAACCAGAAAAAAGCCCGGTCTGAACGATTTAAAATCTCCGAAGCCAAAAACGCCGCGAGCGCGAAAAACGCGATTGAAAGCCAGTTGCCCCCCTCTCTGCCGATGCCGAAAAGAGTTAAATTATCGTTAAAAGAAAATATTGCCGAAACGAAATAAACGCCGACTAAAAAAAACAAGGAAATAAAAATCCAGTTTTTGGAAAATTCCAGCCGGCCCTGCCTGATTCTTCCAACCAGCCAAAAAATAAAAACGAAAAGCAAAATAAAATAAGCGAAATAAGCCTTGTTCGTTTCAGGAGAAAAACCAAAAGGCAAAAACCAAAGAGGGAGCAGAAAACCAAGCGCCAAAAAAAGCCAATAACTCAATTTATCCGCCCAAAATTCCTTTGATTCGTCCATTATTTTTATGTTAATCAAAAGAACTACTTCGGTCAAATGTGGATAAAAAAACCGCCCTTTTTTAAGGGGCGACAATGAATACTATCATTTCCAAATTATCCCTTATCTCTGCATTAAAAAGTTTTTCTTGCGGAATTAGTAATTCTTTACCACTTTTAGCGACAGAGATACGAATAAATTTCTCGCCCCTTGCGTTGACCGTTTCACCCGTTGCCCTACCAAGGCAATTACCACGCTCGTCTTCAACCATGTTATTTTTTAGCGAGCATGGACAATACATAAAATGCCAAAAAATAGATTTCGCGTACTCTTTTTTTTCACCTTCGCTTAATTCTATCTCCTTGTCTATTTTTTCCTGAAGAACCCGAAGGCATCTTGACAAATAATCTATTTTTAATTCTTTTTCAAGAACATTAAGAAGAACATCGGAAATGCTAGAAAAAGCATTGGCCATAGCGTTATCCCTCCTTTCTCGTTGTTAAAATAAAAAAGCAATATCTATTTAAGAATTGCCGATGTTATTGAATTTGTCAATATGGACATCGGAATGACGAAAAGATAAAATTATTTTATGAGTTTTGTCCATCTCCACACCCACAGCCATTATTCTCTTCTTGACGGGCTGGCGAAAATTGACGGGCTTGTCGCAAAAGCAAAAGAATTCAATATGCCGGCTTTGGCTCTTACCGACCATGGAAATTTATACGGGGCGATTGAATTTTATAAAAAAGCCCGGGAAGCCGGAATAAAACCAATTATAGGAATTGAAGCTTACCTTGCCGCCGACTCGCTCCATAAAAAAGACCCCAAAGGCCAGAATAAGCTTTATCACATCATACTTCTCGCGGAAAATTTTGACGGCTACAAAAATCTGATAAAACTCGTCAGCATTTCCAACCTTGAAGGTTTTTATTATAAGCCGCGTCTTGACCGCCCAACGCTCGCAAAACATTCAAAGGGGCTTATCGCTTTATCCGCCTGCATCGGAGGGGAAGTTCCCAACGCTCTCCTGAAAAACGACAACAAAAAAGCCGAAGCGCTTGCCGCGGAATATCGGGATATTTTCGGCAAAGAAAATTTTTTCATTGAAATTTCCCATCACCCGGGCATACTGGAGCACAAAAGAGTTCAGACCGAACTTATCGCGCTCGCGAAAAAATTAAACATCCCCGTTGCGGCGACCCAAGACATCCACTATCTCAATAAAGAAGACAAAGACGCGCAAGATATTCTTCTCGCCGTCCAGACGAATAAAAAAGTCGGAGACAAAGACCGGCTTACGATGAAACAGGACGACTTCCACTTCCGCTCGTCCCAAGAAATGGAAGAACTATTCAGAGCCCTGCCGGATTCACTCGCGAATACTCTCGCAATAAACCAAAAAATAAATTTAAACATCAAACTTAACGAACTTAACTTTCCGGCTTTTGAAGTCCCGGCTGGTTTTACCGCTGAAACTTATCTTGAAAAACTTGCAAAACAAGGACTTGAAGCGAGATTCGGCAAAAATCCGGAAGAAAAATATAAAACCCGGCTTGAATACGAGCTCGGAATCATTAAAAAAACCGGCTTTAGCTCGTACTTTCTGATTGTTCAGGATATTGTCAATTTTGCCAAAAATAACGGCATTATCGTGGGGCCGGGTCGCGGCTCGGCTGTCGGTTCCTTAGTTTCCCACGCTCTTAACATTACCGATGTTGACCCTTTAAAATACGGCCTTATTTTTGAAAGGTTTATGAATCCGGAAAGAATCAGCCCTCCTGACATTGACCTTGACTTCGCCGACCAGCGCAGAGACGAAATAGTTGAATACGCTTCGCAAAAATACGGACGAGACAAGGTCGCCCAGATTATCACTTTTGGGACAATGGCCGCTCGCCAAGCGCTCCGGGACACCGGACGGGCGCTGGGATTGAGTTATGATTTTTGCGACAAGGTCGCCAAAACGATTCCTCCGATGAAAACAATTGAACAATCGCTGGAATTGAGTCCGGACTTCGCGAATCTTTATAAAACCGACGAGGAAGCGAAACGCTTGATTGAAACCGCGAAAAAATTGGAGGGCGTGGCGCGCCACGCTTCTTTGCACGCGTGCGGAGTGGTAATCGGAAAAGAGCCCTTAACAAACATTCTGCCGCTTCAATACGCTCCCACCCAGAAAAAAGAAGAAGGCAGGAATATTATCGTCAGCCAATACGAAATGAAATCAATTGAAGACATCGGCTTGTTAAAAATGGACTTTTTGGGACTTAGAAATTTAAGCACCATTGAGTCCGCGCTTGAACTTGTAAAAAAAACAAAGGGAGAAGAAATCAACCTCAAAAATATCCCCCTTGACGATTCCGAAGTTTTTAAATTGCTCTCTCAAGGCAACACTGTTGGCGTTTTTCAGCTTGAAGGACAGGGAATGACGAATTGGTTAAAACAGTTAAAACCAAAACGCTTTGAAGACATCGCGGCGATGATCGCGCTTTTCCGTCCGGGACCGATGGAACTGATTCCGGATTACATCGCAAGGCATCACGGCAAAAAAACCGTTATTTATCTTCATCCAAGACTAAAGCCGATTCTTGAAGAAACTTACGGAATTATGATTTACCAGGAACAACTAATGGAAGTGGCGAAAGAACTTGCCGGCTTTACCATGCCCGAGGCCGATATTTTAAGAAAAGCAGTCGGCAAAAAAATCAAAAAACTTCTCAATGAACAAAAAGAAAAATTCATCAAAGGAGTTGAAAAAACAATTAGTTCGCAAAAATTGGGCGAGGCTTTGTGGACGCTAATTGAACCGTTTGAGAGATACGGCTTTAACAAATCCCATTCTATCGGCTACGCTTTGATCGCTTATCAAACCGCTTATTTAAAATGCCACCATCCTTTGGAATTTATCGCGGCTCTGATGAACGCCGAGGCGAAAGACATTGAAAGAATCGCTTTTTTGACCGAAGAAGCGAAAAGAACGGGGATAAAAATTATGCCTCCCGACGTCAATTCCTCCGAAAAAGGATTTGCCATTGTTTCCGGCAAAGAAAAAATAATAAATTTCGGCCTTGCGAGCGTCAAAAATGTCGGCCGCGACATTGTGGAAATAATCATTCAGGAACGGAAAACCAACGGCCCTTTCTCGTCAATTATCAATCTTTTAGAACGCGTCTCCTCCCGCAATCTCAATAAAAAATCCCTTGAGTCGCTGATTAAATCCGGCTCGCTGGACAGTTTTGGCGACCGAAAAGAACTCTTGGATAATCTTGAAAATTTGCTGAACATCCGGAGAGACACGAAGAAAAACAACAACGAGAATCAATTCGCCTTGTTCTCGCCGAAAAGCCCTACCTCTCCTTCCTCGCTTAATTTAAAAAACGGCTCGTCTTCCCGCGCCTCTCTTGAAGAAAAATTATCCTGGGAAAAAGAACTCCTCGGAATTTATGTCTCGGGTCACCCCCTTGATAAATTCAAAGAAAAAATGAAAAATCAATTAATTGACATTTCTAAAATAAAACAAATGAAAGAAGGTTCGCTTGTCAAATTCATCGGCTTTGTTGACGGCCTGAAAAAAGTAATCACCAGAAGCGGAGAGCCGATGATTTTCCTCAAGTTTCTTGATTATACCGGCGAAATTGAAGCCGTGGTGTTCAGCCGCGTCCTTAAAACTCACCACCATCTAATCCAGAAAGAATCGGCTCTCAATATTGCCGGAAAAATATCAAGAAGAGGAGAAAGAGACGGAATAATCGTTGAAAAAATAGAAAAAGCATGAAAAAAGTCAAAAGTCATATCAGTGTTATTCGCCATTCATTATCTCATATTATGGCGTTGGCCGTAAAAAATCTTTTTGGCGAAAAGGTCAAATTCGGCGTCGGTCCGGCGATTGAAAATGGATTTTATTACGACTTTGTTCTTCCTGGAAAACTTTCCTCAGAAAACCTGTTCCAAATTGAAGAGGAGATGAGAAAAATGATTAAAGAAAATTTAAAATTTGAAAAAAAAGAAATTTCCATAACTGAAGCGAAGAAAATGTTAAAAAATCAGCCGTTTAAATTGGAACTTATTGAAGAACTTAAAAAAAATAAAGAGCCGGTAATTATTTATGCCGTTTGCCCGCCTGAAATTGGAAATTGGAAATTGGAAATTGGAAATTGTTTTGTTGACCTCTGCCGCGGACCCCATGTTGAATCAACAAAAGAAATCGCTCCTGGAGCGTTCAAGCTCACAAAAATCGCGGGCGCTTATTGGCGAGGGAATGAAAAAAATCCAATGCTTGTCAGAATTTACGGTTTGGCTTTTGAAACGGAAAAAGAACTTAAAGATTATTTAAAACTTTCAGAAGAAGCGGAAAAAAGAGACCACCGGAAAATCGGCAAAGAGCTTGATTTGTTCAGCTTCCACGAACAAGGTCCGGGATTCGCCTTTTGGCATCCGAAGGGAACGATTCTTTACCAAGAACTTGAAAACTTTATCAGGCGGGAAAACAAAAAACGCGGCTATCAGGAAATCAAAACTCCGATTATCCTGAAAAAAGATTTATGGCTTGATTCGGGACATTGGGAAAAATTCAAAGAAAATATGTATTTTACCGAAATTGAAGGAGAAGTATTCGCGATAAAGCCGATGAATTGCCCGGGCGCTCTCTTGATTTATAACGAAAAAATCCGCTCTTACAAAGAACTGCCGTTAAGATTCTCCGAATTGGGGCTTGTCCACAGACACGAGCTCTCGGGAGTGCTCCATGGGCTATTAAGAGCGCGGATGTTCACCCAGGACGACGCTCATACTTATTGCGCCCCAAACCAATTAACGGAAGAAATAAAAAATATGATTGATTACGCTTTGAATGTTTATAAAATATTTGGATTTGATAAATATGATGTTTATATCGCGACCCGGCCGGAAAAATACATCGGCGAAGACAAAATTTGGCGAGAGGCGACAAACGCGCTCAAAGAAAGTCTGGAAAATAAAAAAATAAAATATGAAATAAAAAAAGGAGAAGGCTCTTTTTACGGGCCAAAAATAGAATTTGACATCAAAGACGCCATCGGCCGAAATTGGCAAATGGGCACGATACAAGTTGATTTTTCAATGCCCAAGCGGCTTGGCGCGTTTTATATTGACAAAGACGGCAAAAAACAAAATCCGGTTATGGTTCATCGGGCGATTTTGGGTTCGCTGGAAAGATTTATCGCCATTCTTATTGAACACTACGCCGGCTCTCTCCCCTTCTGGCTCTCGCCCGTTCAGATATTAATTCTGCCGATTGGCGAAAATCATTTAAAATACGCCGAGGAAATCAACGCAAAACTTCGGGAAAACGGATTTAGAAGCGAAATTAACGCTGAAAACGAAACTCTGGGCAAAAAAATACGGGAAGGAGAAATTCAGAAAATCCCCTATATTTTAATAATTGGCGAAAAAGAAATAAAGGAAAACAAAATCAATGTCCGAAAAAGAGACGATAAATCCCAAAAACTCCAAACTTTAGAAAATTTTATTGAAGAAATCGGAAATTAAACTCCGAAAAAATTATTTTTTCTTTTCCTCTTTTTTCTTTTCTTCGGGCTTTTTAGCTCCGGACGCTTCTTCAACTTCTTCCCCTTCCTCCTCTTTCTTGCCTTTCTTGACAACTTCAATATCTTCCAATAAAGGCGCGGCTTCGGGAACAACTTCCTCTTCTTTTTTAGGCAAGGTTGCTAAAATAATAACTTCTTTTTCTTTGGCGAGCGATTTTATGCCTGTAGGAAATTTTATGTCGCTTACGGTTATTCTGTCCTCAATATTTTTCAGCAAAGACAAGTCTACTTCAATCTGATGAGGAATTTCTTTCGGAAGGCCTTTGACTAAAATTTCATGCATTACTTTCACCAAAACGCCGCCCAATTTAACCGCTGGCGATTCGCCAACGAAAACCAACGGAATTTTGGCTTCAATGGGTTTATCCAGCCGAGGCGCGAAAAAATCAATATGAATCGGCTCGTCGCTCGCCGAATCTGTTTTAATATCTTTGATTAAAACGCTTTTCTTGCCCTCATCAAACATCAAATCAATGAAATCCGTTTCGCGCGCTTGTTTAAAAATCTTTTTAAATTCATCTTTGACGATAAATACCGGAATCGGCTCCCGAATTCCCTGACCATAAACGATTCCGGGCAATTTTCCTTTGCTTCGCGCTTCTTTAAGTTTTTTTCCAAAAACTTCTCTTTTTTCCGTTTTAAGGACAACCATACCCAGTAAGACTAAATCGAATATTTCTTGCTAAATCCCAAAATAAGCATTCGACCATTGCGCTTAAATATAATTTGGTAATAATACATATTTATGCTCGGCAAGAAATCAGATTTAGCATTCGATTTTGTCTTACTGGGCATAAGTTTAGCGATTGGCGATTAGCTTGTTAGGATGGTATTATAGAAATATTCAATAAAAAAATCAATGGGCGGTTTTTTGGTTTTGGGAATATTAAGTTTTGGGCTGGGAATTGCCGCAAATTCTTTTTTAAATATCGGCTTTCCGTTTGCCGTTCTTCTGGTCACGCTCGGATGTTTTTTGGGCGCTTTTTATTTTTATGAAAGAAGCAAGATTTTCGCCGCTTTGGCGATTTTTATTTTATTCTTCGGCGCGGGCGTTTTTCGCTACGAGCTGAAAGACTCAAGAGACGTTTCTCCGGAGCTGACGCCGCAAGTCGGAAAAAATTCCATTCTTGAAGGAATCGTCGCCGACGAACCGGAAAGAAAAGAGAACTACGCAAGGTTTGTTTTTCAAAATAAAACAGGGGACAAAATTCTGGTGACAACGCAAAATTTCCCGGAATTTTTCTACGGCGATTATCTCTTGATTGAAGGCAGAATTGAAAAACCGGAAAATTTCAGCGATTTTGACTGGAAGGCGTATCTCGCGAAAGACGACATTTTTCTTCAATTAAACAATCCAAAAATAACACTGCAGAGCCGCGATAAAGGCAATCCGCTCAAAAAATTCCTTTTTGATTTAAAAAGAAAATATGTTGAAAGTTTGGAATCGGTCCTGCCCGAACCCCATAGCTCTTTCGCGAGCGGGCTTACGGTCGGCGGGCGCGAATCAATGGGCAAGGAGCTCTTGGAAAAATTCCGGCAAGTCGGAGTCATCCATATAGTTGTTTTGTCCGGCTATAATGTCACGATTATCGCCGACAACATAGCAAAATTCTTTAATCTCTTTTTGAGCAAAACGATTTCCCTTACTGCCGGACTTGCCGGAATTTTTCTTTTCGCTCTTTTAACCGGCGCTCCTTCCACGGTGGTTCGGGCTTCAATTATGGCAAGTTTGATTTATATTGCAAAAACAACCGGCAGAGTTCGCGAAACGACAATCGCCTTGCTTATCGCCGGTTTTTTAATGCTTCTCGCTAATCCGAAACTTTTGCGCTGGGATTCTTCTTTTCAGCTTTCTTTTTTGGCGACAATCGGTCTTATTTTTCTCGCGCCGCGATTAGAAAATTATTTTTGGTGGCTTCCGGATAAATGGAAAATAAAAGAATACGGCCTTGCCACGATTTCGGCGCAGTTGATGGTCGCGCCTCTTTTACTTCAAACAATGGGAACATTTTCATTGGTCGCCCTACCGACGAATCTTTTGATTTTAATTTTAATCCCCTACACGATGTTTTTTGGATTTTTAACCGGCATTCTCGGCTGGTTTTCGCAGTGGCTCGCTTTTATTCCCGGTTCAATCGCCTATTTTCTTTTAAGTTATGAATTGTGGATTGTTGAAATTTTCGCGAAAATTTCATGGTCTCAGATAACTTTTGATTATTTTCCGGTTTATCTGACAATTTTGATTTATTTGGGAATCTTGATATTCATAATTTATGATTCAAAAAACGCTTAAAAATTTTCCATACTATTTCTTGGCTTTGCTCTTGATAATTTCAATCATAATTTTTTTAAATTTAAACAAAGAAAATGATTTGACAATTGCTTTTCTCAATGTCGGCCAAGGAGACGCAATGTTCATTGAAACGCCCTCTAAAAATCAGATTTTGATTGACGCCGGTCCGGACGGAAAACGGGTTTTGAGAGAGATTAAAAAAATTATGCCTTTTTTTGACAAAACGATTGATTTAACCGTTCTCTCCCATCCCAATAAAGACCATCTTGCCGGTTTTATTGATGTTTTAAAAAGATATGAAATCAGATACTCGCTTTCTTCCGGCGCAAAACATACCATAGCGGAATTCAAAGAATGGGAAAAACTGCTCAATGACGAAAAAATTGAAAAAATACAAGCAAAACGCGGACTCCGAGTTCATCTTGATAAAAATTTATATCTGGATATTCTCGCCCCAATCGGCAAAAATGAATACAAAGATTTGAAATCTTTCACCGATTCAATGGTTGTTGCCCGGCTTGTTTACGGCAAAACTTCTTTTCTTTTCACCGGCGATATGGAAGAAAAAAACGAACTTCAGCTTTTAAATCTGAACACTTTTGTTGATTCCGATGTTTTAAAAGTCGCCCACCACGGCTCAAAATATTCTTCCGGCGAAAACTGGCTTCAGGCCGTTTCTCCGATTGTAGGGGCAATCCAAGTTGGAAAAAACAACAAATACGGACACCCGACTCGCGAAACCTTAAGCCGGCTTGAAAAGTCGGGAATAAAAATTTCAAGAACCGATGTTGATGGAACAATTATCCTGAAAAGCGACGGAGAGAAAATTTATTGAATTGATTTTACGATTTCTTGGAAAATTTTCGGGTGAAATTCGGCGATTTGAGAAAGAATTTTTCTGTCCAGTTTTATTGAATTTTTCTTAAGCCGGTTTATGAATTTGCTGTAAGAAATTTCAAAAGGTTTAAGTCCGGCGTTTATCTTCAACTGCCAAAGTTTTCTGAATTCGCGCTTTTTCGTCCGGCGGTCTCTGAAAGCGTGGCTCCAGGCGTGCAAAAGCCGCTCCTTCGCGAGCCGCTCTTTTGATTTCGCGCCGAAGCGAAAACCTTTGGTGTATTTTAATATTTTTCTCCTGCGCTTTAATGAAATTACGCCCCGTTTTACCCTTGTCATATAATAAATCAGCTTTTAGCTTGTAGCTTATTAGGTATTAATTGATGTATTGATTAAAAATTTTTTTTGAAACATCAAACGGCCTCCACTTATTCTGGGCGAGTTGGTTGCGGCGCGATCTTTTCGCCTTAAAATGATTTTGGCCGGGAAGCCGTTTTAAAACTTTTCCGGTTTTTGTGATTTTAAACCGCTTTAACAATGATTTTTTCGTTTTCCCTGACATATTTTTTACGGTTCAATTATCAAATATATGCCGCGCGGCGTTCTTTTCGGCTCTTCAACGCGGCGATACGGCGCAGTGATGAAATTTAAAATCCTTTTTAATCTTTCTTCAATAAAATCCTTCTTTAGGTATTTAGTCCTCCCGGGCAAAGACATTTCAATTTTTATTTTTTCGCCGGAGGCCAAAAAATCGGAAGTCTTCTTGGCTTTCAATTCCAAATCGTGCTCTGAAATTCCAAGACTTATTTTAATTTCCTTCAATCCCCCTCCTTCCGGCTTTTTAATTTTCTTTTCCTTTTTCTCAATTAAATAAAGATATTTTCCGTAATCAATGATTTTAACCACCGGCGGCGTTGCTTTTGCCGACACTTCAACAAGGTCAAGATTCATCTCTTTTGCCCGGCGGAGCGCTTCTTCAATCGGCAAAACGCCCAAGTTGTTCCCCTCCGGGTCAAGAATCCTTACTTCTCTCGCTCTTATTTGCTGATTTATTCTTGGTTTAATCAAATTTCTGATTGTGGAAGCGAGGGGATTGAACCCCTGTCCATAGTCAATCTCGTTAAAAAATTTACAACCGTAGTCTTTTTATTTTTTCTCCATTTCCTATAAAAAAGACAAAATTAAAAATAGAGTTCTCCTTAAAAAGTCGTTTTTAATCATAGGAGAAAAAAGATTAAAAATCAAGCTTCGTTGGTTGACGCCCCAATCTTTCCCGAAGCAAGAAATGATTGGGACGCTACGCGTTAAGCCGGTTAGGCGTATGCGTAGGAAGGCGCAAAATTATTTGCACTTTTGTTTGATTGATTTTTACGAGCTCACAATCATCCTCGGGTTGAATTTTTAAAAAGGCTGCTTGTCGAAACCTTTGCGCTCCCATTCTATCTCGCGCTTTTTCTCCCTTTCTTTTATTTTCCTTCTCTTGTCGTATTTTTTCAAACTGCGGCACAAAGCTATTTCAATCTTAACATTGTTCTTTTCAGTATACACCCTCAAGGGTATGATTGTCAATCCTTTAAATTTTTGGGCGAGGTAAATTATTTCTTGACGATGAAGAAGAAGTTTGCGCTCTCTTTCCGGATTATAATCTTCGGAAACATTGCTTTTCTGGTAGGGCGGAATAAGCATTCCGATTAAAAATATCTCGTTTCCTTTAATCATCGCCCGAGCGCCTTTGAGCGAACCCATTCCCGACTTTAACGCCTTGACTTCATAACCGCGAAGCTCTATTCCGGCCTCAAATGTTTCCAAAACATCAAAGTCGTATTTCACTTTTTGGTTGGTGATTAAATTCATTTAAAAAAATCCTAAAAAATCCCTAAAAAAATCTCTGAATGTCAAAATAAGTGATGACGAGCATTAGAATAATAAGAAAGGAAAAGCCGACGGCATGAACAAAACCTGCGATTCTCTGATTCACCGGCTTTCTTAAAACAATCTCAAAAAGCAAAAACGCTATTCGGCCGCCGTCCAAAGCCGGAAAAGGCAGCAAATTGATGACGGCAATGCTGATTGAAATCAAAGCCGCAAGATGCAAAATAAAAGATACGCCAAAACCCAGGCTGTAATTAACAATGGAAACTATGCCGACCGGGCCCGCGATCATATCCAAAACCGGCTCGCGGATGATTAAATTTTTAACAAGGGTATAAATGCCAAAAGCCGTTCCTTTAATCGTCTCCCAAGTTATCTTCGCTCCTTGAATCGGCGATTTATACCACTTTTCTTTGAGAATTGACAAATTAGCCATCGCAACGCCCAAGTGTTTGTCTTTTTCCGGTTCAATCATAGCGGTTAGCTGGAACTCTTTATTTTTCCTTAAATAAACAAATTTTATTTCTTCGCCTTTTGTTTTTTCAATAAAATCCTTGACTTGAGAAAAACTTGAAAATTCCGTTTTCAAATTCAACGATTCGCCAGTTCTTAAAATATCGCCCGGTTTTAATCCGAGCTTTTCAGCCGGCGAATTCTCCAAAACATTCATAATCACAACTTGATTTTTGACTCCAGCTTTATCTTCCAAAGAAATCGCGGGAAGCCCGCGCCAAGCCAAAAAAGAAAGCAAGATAAAACCGAAAAGGATGTTAAAAATTCCTCCGGCCGCCAAAATCGCCGCCCGCGAAAAAATTGATTTTGCCGAAAAACTGTCCGGCTCCGGTATTTCTTTGTCTTCTCCCTTGATTTTAACGAAACCGCCCAAAGGAATAAGATTGAAAGAATACAGAGTTTCTTTTCCCTGCCAGCCGAATAACTTCGGCGGGAAACCAAAACCGAATTCTTCAACTTTAATGCCGTTGAGCCGCGCGAAAATAAAATGCCCGAATTCGTGAACGATGACGATGACTAAAATAACAACGAAAAATATCAAAATGGCGATTAACATGAATTGATTTTATCCTCTTCGCCCCAAAAAATCAAAAACGACTCATTGAGCCGTTTTTGATTTGTTCAAACACAACGATTGCTCTTAGAGACTCTGCAAATCGGCGTCAATCGCCTGAAATTCTTTATCCAAATCAATGGTTTCTGTTTCCTCAATCAACTGATTGATTGCCGCTGTGCTGTCCTCTTTTGCCGCGGAAGGCGGCGTTATTTGCGCTTTCGGAGGCTGTTCAACTGTTTCTTTTCTGCCAAACGGCTTTGCGATAAGAACCACAGCCACAATCGCTATTACGACAATAATTGAAATTAAAATAGTTTTGTTCATAGTTTTTACGATATTTTAATCTTATTGAGTTGGCGTTGTGGCGGCCGGCGTTGTAGTTGCCACTTCCAATTCGTCCACTTTTGGAATTTGAGCCAAAGTTGTCGCCGCTCTTCTGACCGCTTCTCTTGCGTCAAAAACAGTTTTTCTCACTCCGCTAATATCGTAATGCAAGGCTTGTCGGGCTTTGCCGATATTAAGTTTCAGCGTTTCTTCGGAGTCAAAAGTGAAATCGTAAGTCTTTTTTGACTGGATTTCAACCGCGCTTCTGCTTGCCGAAATCGCCTGCTCGGCGTCGCTAATCGCCGTTCTTACAGCCGCGACATCCCGGCCGTTCGTCTCGGCTTTAGCGGTTCTGTCTTTAATTTTTTCAAGCGTTTTTTCAAGATGATTCAAAACATCAACGAAATGATTCATCGTCCTTTCGTTAAGTTTGTTCAATTCCTGATAAATTCTTTCGGCAACTGCTTTTTTCCGCTCGTCTTTTATTTTCGCCAAATTCTGCTTTAATTCCGCTCTCTTTGCTTCAATTTTTCCTTTCACTTCCTCTCTTTTTGTCTGAATTTTTTCTTTAAACTCCACTCGCTTCGCTTCAATCGCTTCTTTTACTTTTAATCGCTCTTCCTGGAATTTTTTGACTTCTTCCTGCCGAAATTGTTTTACTTCCGCTTTCACCGCCTGACGCTCTTCTTTGATATTCTGACGGACATCTTGTCTTTCTTCTTTGATGTTTTGCCTAACATCCTGTTTTTGTTCGCGAATATTCTGGCGCAAATCTTGGCGCTCTTGCAAAATACCCCGCTTTATCTCTTTTGGCGCGGGCGCGGCCGTGGTCGACGGCGGAGGCGCCGATTCTTGAGCAAAAACCGGCAAAATCAAAGCAAACGATAAGATAATTGACGCGAAAATTCCATTCGTTTTCGTTATTATTCCCTTCATTTTTGCCATATTTTATTTTATAAATTCGACCTTTAAATGATTTATTTAAATTATAGTAAATATAATGACGAGAGGTCAAATTCCCGTTTTTTTCTTCCCCGCCTGCCCGCCGACCCGCGCTCCGCCGTAGGCTTTGGCGAGGCGAGAGCTTTAACGAAGGAGAGTTGCCCAACTTCTGCCAATTGTGAATACTTGAACCCGCTCAAGCCGAGCCCCGTTAGAGATAAGACACCATCGGTGTCTGCCGCATCTTGATGCGGATCTCTAACGGGGCGAGCGGGTTGTTTACCCCGTAGCTCCGCCGAAGGCGGATGGTATCGGGGCCGCTCTTTTTCTTCGTCCATAAAAGTTTTTTCATCTTCCGAACCAACCCCTGATCCTGCGCCATAGCGGTTTGAGATTAATCCCGAGGCCATATAATTCCGGGGATAATTTTAGTATCTCTTCTTTGTCTTTTTGGATAGAGACAATTTTGCGTGCCTGACTATCCATGTAGCGGATGCCGGCGGTAGTAAGCTTGAGGCATTCGCCATCAATTTCGATATACCTGCTGTCGTTCAACATACCGACATAAGTACCTTCGGCTATACCTAATTCCTTGTAGGCCTCCGTGATTTTCCAGCAGTATAACTTCCCAGAGTTTCTATACTCCGCGTAGAGTTTATTCAGAACACGCTGTTCCAATTCCGAGACCATATCGGCGTGTTGAATCTTCTGTATTTCTTTTTTGATCCCGCTTATATCCGGCGGACCATAGTGAACTACCATAAATTTTAACTATTTTTTTCTGCAATAAAGCGGTTCTCTAATGTATTCAATATCCAAATGCACCTTATAAGAATATCCTCAAAAACTGCTTGAAGTTCCTTATCACCAATACTGAAAAACTTTTTAATCTTTTCATAGTTTTCGCCTTTGCGGTGAGCAATACTTGTGGATCGCAATGTCTGTAGGTTTCGAAGAAATTCAATCATTTTGGGGACAGAAAATCCGTGAGTAATAAGGAAAGCCTCAAGCTTATCTATCCCTCGTGGATTTTTCTTATTTATCGTTAAACCATTTTCAAGCTCTTTCTCATTTAATGAATCGATCATAATTTTTGTTATTGACGCCACCTGATCATCAAACTCTTTTTGCCCGTTAGTGGTAGGAACATGTAGCGATTTCATATGATATTCGTCATCTGTAAATAACGGCTTAAATAGATACCACTCAAACCGCTTATGCCACGCTTCCTGAAAAAGCCCAAATTTATACTTGAAATAAAGCTCTGGATGTTCGGGATCTGTAAAATTACCTTCGATATTTCTAGTAAAATCCGCATGACTAACTTTTCTCGTGCTCGGCGTAAGATTAAACGCTCCCCAATGAGCTTGCTCCTTGTGGGGTAAGAACTTTAAATCACCTAACCATACAACTATATGATCACTGTGATTATTTAATGCTCTTAATCCCCAAAAACCATTGCGTTTTATATGTCCATCTTCTACTGAATATTTTTCTGGATCATCATAGTATTTTTTGAGCACTTCGCGTTTAAAGAAAACCGGAGTTAGAAAGCCAGGGCTGTCTTGATAATCAGTATTACAACTGCAGGTAATTTCTTTTCCGTTTTCATCTACGCCAATTATAAATTCCTCAAATTTCTCATCGGCTTTTGTTTTCCATATAGTCGGATTAAAGTCTTTTAGTCCCTCAATCAGCTTTTTGCCAAGAAGCCACCCTTGCGATTTCTTATCACCTAAATCAAGATTTCGCACGCACAGCGAGTAGGTATAATTTTTGCCCTTCTTAACATCATCAATTTTTTGTTGGCCTAACTCCTCAAGCGTTTTATCTAAGAATCTCATTGCCTCAAAATAAATAGCTAAAAGCATATTCTTAGCCGACAAAAACTCCTTTAAATATTTTAGTTTTACCTCTACCTTATTTTTATCGATCTGTACCGCTTCGTCCTCATCGCCGTCCTCATTGATGTAAATAAAAATCTTTTTATTAGCGCTTATCGCTTTTTCAAATAAGTTGAAATATAGCCGGAACTCTTCGGAAACTTCAAGATTAGATTCTTTTCTTCCACTAAATGTTCTCCAGTATACCAGTGGTTCTATTTCTTCATCAGAAAAACGATAATACTCGGTTGTTGGTTTTCCATTCTCATAATGAGTTACAAAACCCGGACGGCCTCCATCGATCCGTAAATCCCAATCGTATCTTTCTAAAACATCACCGGCCTTTGTATTGGCTATCAGTGCAGAAAAGTAAGCACCTCTATCAATATCTGCTTGCGAGTCGAGAAATTCAAAAACCGTGATCCATTCGGTCTTTCCGAGATCGCCTTCAATATTTTTTATAAAATCGGCAAGTGTTAAATCTTTAGTGTTCATTTGCCATTTTGTTCCACAATCTTAATCTCCTCCGGGGTGAGGGCGTAGAGTTTATAGACGATCTGGTCAATTTGTTTTTCCCACATTCATACTTTTGAAGACCTTGAGCCAAATGAAGCGAGAATCTTCCTAGTGTGTACTTCCATGTCCTTGAAATTTTCTTTCCTTAGCGTCATTGCAACAAATTCTTTAAGTGAATATGCCTTGATATGGATCCTTCCTCCCTCGCGCTGGTGCTTCACAAGAGAATACTCAAAAAACTCGCGAATATCAGGATGAACCATCGGTGCTACAAGGGACAAGTATTTCTTTGATCGATTTTTGAACTCCGCGCTGGAATGCAAATGCCGAATAACCGAGGTTGTTTCAGTATTTAACATCTGATCTCGGTTTCGAATCAGTGTTACTTCAATCAGCCAGTACACTTCGGAGGAATACACATCAATATCACCTCTGCCTCCAGGCGCGTGAGCATATGGCTTGCCGACGTGGTCCGCTTTGTAGTTGGGACGGATATAGAATTCATCTCCGTATTTAATCGCTATCAAGATACTGATGTAAAATTCAAGTTTTAGTGGGTCTGGGATTTCGCCGAACTCGGCAATGGGACTCTTGGTACTCCCGATAGAATCAAGACTTTCGCAAATTATCTTTTCAGTAATTCGATAAGAACTGATAATCGCGGAGATTTTGTTGGTATATTCCGCGCCGTCAATCTTGTCGTACTTGCGATATTTCTCAACGATACCCCAAAACAAAGCATCCCCTTTGTCCAACTTCTCGAAATATCTTTTCGGGTCAGCCTTTTCCTCATCCGTTAAAGCAAAATCAATGTTAAGTAATTCCTTGATATAATCCAGTTTGCTCTCGTTTATTTGAATCAGCTTCTTCCCCGCATAGCGTATGCTGATGAAACCGGAAATAAGCATTAGCCGGCGGACTACATCAGGATAATCGTCCGTAACTGTGGCAATTTTATTGGTCACGCCGTATTCCTTCTTAACAAAACGATATGCTTGCGATGGATTATTAAATTTGTTTTTAGAAAGCAAAGTAAGGAACTCGGCAACATTACCGTTTTTACTGAACAGGAGAGGTACGAATTGTTCATAACTCAACGATTTGCCTTCTTCCCGTAAAGAGAGCAACACATTTAAGGCGAAGCGAAAGAAATTAAAATCATTGCTTACATTTCGGTAGGGAGATTTTCTATTATACTTCATTGCCTGCACGGAAAAAGCTTCCTGCTCATCAACCTCTCCTTTTATGAGTATTTTTGCCATCCGAGAGAGTTTGAATGGTTTCCTATATTGGGCGTATACGAACCCAAGCTCTGACAAAGTCCTCATATATGTCCAAAAACGAGAGGCGTATCCCTTGGGAAACCCTCCGTCCGCGTTGCGGGTGGAGTTTACCTCAATTACGCTTTCCTTTATCTCTTCGGCTGTTATTGAGTTAGTGATGCGAATATGTGAGCTAGAGACTTCACCGACCACATACAGATGAGCAATAATTTCTAAGAGGTTTGTATCATTAAGCATCGTTCCTTCAAACTTCGACAAACGTAAAAGCATTTTCCGGTATCGCTCGGGGTTTCTCACAGCAGTTTCAAATGCCATCTGCTTGTATTCGGCTTCTCTTTTCTGTCGTATTCTCATAAGTTTAGTAGTTAGTAATAAGAACTTCTTTTATTCTTTTCTTGCCGTTGTCGTGGTAGTTAATGTAATTGCTCTTTATGTTATGTACCTTGTATTTCCCCATCCAGTCTAATAACAAATCATTCGTATGGCCGTTGTAGTGCGTTACGTTGGACAAGGCAAATCTGACACCTTCCAAGTGTAGTGTGTCAATCAACTTGAGCAAATCAGATTCCGTGGTTCGGTCCCAAAGCTTGTTATACTCACTTGAAGCGATTAGATAGGGAGGGTCGAGGTAGACAAAATCATCCCGTGAAAATCTTTTATTGGAGAAAAAAGACCGGAAGTCCTTTGCAGTTAATTCTATATGTTTATTCTCTACAAACTCAAAATAAGCATTCAACGCCGAAACGACATTTTTGTTGAAATCTACATTGCCTACCGGTAAATTGAACTTGCCCCAGCCGTTAAAGCGAAGCATTCGATTGAACCCATAGATAAGTAAAATATACAAGATTAGAGGGTCGTTCTCTCTTTCGTTGTTAACACACGCCCGCAATTTCTCATAACCCTCTTTGTTGAATCTCGCAAAATATGTTTTCTTCCACTTTTCCTTCAGCGAACTAGGAACTATGTCTTCCTTATAAGACCTCGAGAGTTTGTACTTTTGAGTTACCTTTTCTATCGCCCTAAGAAATGCGATAGGGTTTTGCGCACTTTTGATTAAAAGATTGTGTATTGCGATAAGGTTTTTGTTTACATCATTTAAGAAATACTTCTTTGCGCTGATATTCAAAAATACCGTACCACCACCAACAAAGGGCTCAAAAAAGGCGTTGACCTTTTTAGGGAAGAAGCCGACCAACTGATTCATCAACTTATATTTATCTCCAACATAGAACAGTGGAGATCTTTTAATACTTTTTTTCATTTTACTTTTGTCACAAAAAGGAATTCTTTGTGATTATTGAAGTTTGTGTTTCCGGCATTGAAATGCCTGTAATCCTTCTCAAAAACTTTTGTTGCTCCCTTTTTAGCTAAGATACCCGCAATCTCGTCATGGGTAATCTTGTTGAGTGAGGAACTGCTTTTTGAAGCATAGGTGTTATTGTACGAAACAACTAAGAATTTTACGTTTAGATCTCTTACCAATTCTGCCAGTTTATCTTTCGCCGTAGTCCGACAATAATCGCTCATATTTTCCTCGGCAGGTTTGAGTGCCGTCCCGTAAAGCTTTGGCTTGTCCCATTTAACCAAAGTCTCGAGTATATGGTAAAAACGGCTGTATTGCCTTGAATTGTATGGCGGGTCAATGTATACAATGT
>MHMS01000008.1:28471-31368 GCA_001821615.1 Candidatus Niyogibacteria bacterium RIFCSPLOWO2_12_FULL_41_13
TTCTCTTGGCTAGAAGATTCGCATCCTCCCTGTATATTTCAACATTTTCAACCTGAATCGGTACCGGAGATCGCATCGCGAAAGTGTCATCAACCAGAACTTTCTTAAAGTATGCGTCATAGTGACCAACAGTATTAGCGATTTTATCCACCGCGTATAGCAGAGAGGTGATTAACACATAATACTCTTTTTCAGTTAAATCGTTTTTTCTCTTTTCTATGTCATCTCTGACAAATCCAATAATCCTTGCTGAACTCCGGCTAAAATATTTACCACCGAAGTTTTTGGAAAAATAGCAATCCTTTAGGTCTTTTCCGTTAATACGATTATATTCCTCAATAATGTGGTAGGTTTTCTCCCTGTCCCATTCGCCTTTATCAAAAAATGCTTTGTAGACAGCATGGTTAGAATGCAAGAAATCATTTAGGATAATGCCCTTAAAACGTGTGGCTACTCTTGCGGATACCACACCAGTACCAGCAAAAATATCCATGAACGAATTGCCACTACACTCTTTCTCTAAAATAGAAAAAATCCAATCGGCCAATTTGTACTTGTTGCCAATATATCTTCGGTTTTGTAGCTGAAAAGAGTTCTCTTCTTTGCGGGAAAGTAGCAATGCCGTCTGGCCATTAGATCCCCCCTCCTGATAAAATCTTTTGACCAACGAGATTGCCGCAATGATTTGTAGAGCTTTGGCGTGTCCGATTCCCGCAATCTTTCGTAGGTCATCAATAGTGATGTTCAAAAAGCCCTTGCCGAACTTTTGAATAATTTGCCTTGCGAGTTCCTGAACATTTTTCCCTTGTATACCACTACCCAGAACAATAGCTAAAAGATCGCTCTTAGAGAGAGCGTCTGCCCCTTTTTCTAAAAATCTCTCGCGGGGTCTATCAATTTTTGGAATATCTTTTAACTTTCCCATATTCATTTTCTATAAATTTCTTCTAACGTTTTCCCGCTTTCTGTTTTCCATTTTTTCCAGCCGCTGGTTGAATTACCTAAAATGATGTCAGATGCGGCACTTGGACTATTAAAAACATAATCTTTGACAAATACATATAAGTCATCGTTCCTCTTTTCGAGATATTTGTTTGATAGTAATTTTTCTATGATCTTTTGATTACGCTCAATTACCGCCTTCGATATATCGGTTGTGGCGGTTGAATCTTTATAAACAACAAAGCCGTCGTTTGTCATACGACCTGTTGCTAAAGCGTCTTTGCCTTTACAAGTGAAAAGAGGATCCGCTATATTTTTTTGTTCTTTCGATATGACCTCTTGCAAGATCGGGTATCCTAGAGCAGAAAGTAGCAGTTTCAAGTTTTCTAAAAATTCTTCCATCTCGGCAACATCTGCTTCAGATAAAGAAGGTAAAGATGATTCTGTACCGTTTTCTAAATCAAATCTTTTTGCTTGAATTGCTAAAGCTAAGCACCTGCTCTCAAGATATCGAACATGGGCTTTTGTTAAGTTATTATCCTTACTTACAAACGCCACGGCTGTTTGCCAAAAATCTTTCGAGCTATCGTGAGTAGACAATCTATTCCATAAATTTTCTGCCTCGCCAACGTATGCAGTCGGCAAAAGTGCTTCTTCGCTCTCTTTGCCGACTAGAAAATAAACCGCTGGCTTATTGCATTCAGGGCGTTGCTTTATTTCCTTAAGTTTATTTCTAGGAATGACAACAGCTTGGCCAACCCAATTACTTAATTCGGCTGTTTTTAGGCCGTTAGGTTCGCCGTCAATCAAAAATATTTTTATAGTCTTTGCCATACTATGTTTATTTTACACTCTTTTTCATTTGTAATAAATGTTAGATCGGAGTTCATATTAATTTTCATATTTCATCTTTGGTTCTTTGCGCTATTTTTCGCTTTCTAAGCGCGCCTTTAACAAAAAGATTGTTTCATCGCGAAGTTTTGCCCGGGCCCAATCCTTTTGGCTTTCAGTCAAAAACTCGCCAAGACCGTCTAAAATGTTCCAATTATTCATTTTCTCCAACAACTCAATACATTTTTCTACCGTTTCCTTATATGACATACTGGCTCTTTTTTCTACGATCTCCTTGTTAATCGGCCAATTATTTTTTACGAAAAAATATACATCAAAAACATCGCGGCTTGTCTTGCCGACCCGTTCATATATAGCCATAAGCTTATTAGCAAACATGTCCTCACGAACCATTACCAACATGGAAATGCCGAGCAATGTTTTGAGTTCGTAGCGAGAGCCAAATACCCTGCGATTCACTTCAATCTTTATGTTTTGAGCTTTAGGGTCATACGAGAGAATGATGAGTAAATTGTAACGCTTAATTCGCGACTCTCGTATTTCTCCATAGCTCTTGGCGATATTTAAGATTTTCTCAAACACCTCTTTTTCCTTATTCTTATCCAATCCTTCTGTCCCACCGGGGGCAAAGAGATCAAAATCAAGGTCAACCGAAAATCGGTTCAAGTCATAAAACATGAGAGCCGCGGTTCCGCCCTTAAAACCGAGAAGCGGGGCAATCGTCGTATCAGTATAAATCTCTTTAAGAATCTGGAGTTGTATATTTTTATGTATAGAGTAATTTAATGTCATATGATTTATTGGTTGGTCTTATTATGCTTAAAGTATTCGTTAACTTTTTTTGTCATTCTCTTGTTGTTGTAAATAGGCAAAATTCGAAAGACCGCATCCCAATCCAATGAATCCAAATTATCAAAATGATAATCTTTACTCACATAGATTCTGTCTAAAAAGGCGCGTTCTTTTGTAGCAATAGCATAGCCGGCTTTATGATCAATACCGTCAGTATTCGACAAGACATAACTTTTCATCCTCACAAATGTAAATTTTTGGCCGTCTATTTCTACTTCTCTCGAAACATAAGACGCAACAAAGATGTTGCT
>MHMS01000009.1:0-701 GCA_001821615.1 Candidatus Niyogibacteria bacterium RIFCSPLOWO2_12_FULL_41_13
GGCGCCGATGGCAAAAATTATAAAAGGAACAATTTTTGCCATTTTTAGAATTTTTTTGGCTTTTTTGATCTCTAGGAATGGCCATAAAATAATGGCGCCGATGGCAAAAATTATAAAAGGAACAATTTTTGCCATTTTTAGAATTTTTTTGGCTTTATTCTTCCCTTTCTTCCACATCTTCATCCTCCTTCCGGCAAAACCGGATTAAAGTCTTGTTTTTAAAGAAAATTAAACCCTTGTATTTAACCAAAAGATTAAATAAAAGTCAAGCGTGAAAAAAAGAAAATTTTATGATAGAAAATATAATTATGGGAAGAGAATTGCCGCCAAAAATCAAAAACATTGTTGAAAACGGAGAAAATTTTCTTTTATTGGGCGATGATTCGTCGGAAAACGGGGTTTTTTTGGCTTGCGCCCTCGCCGAATTTTTAAAAGCGAAAAACAAGAAGGTTTTTTTCTGGCCGGAAAACAACGAAGAAAATCACATAAATCAAAACCATCAAACTGAAATTAAAATCCCAAAATTTTTTGAGCTCTCGGGCATCAGCTATGAAGCGCGGGAAAACGAATTCGTCATTATGATTGATTCCAAACAAAAAATTGAAAACAAAGACTTCATCAGCGTTGAAAGAGCGAAAATAAAACTGGACGGAGTTTTCGCTCTGGGCGAAATGAGCGAAATAAATGAAGAAGAATTGAAA
>MHMS01000009.1:727-11018 GCA_001821615.1 Candidatus Niyogibacteria bacterium RIFCSPLOWO2_12_FULL_41_13
GAGCGAAATAAATGAAGAAGAATTGAAAAAAGAATTTATTCTGCCGGGGAAAGAAAAAATTATTCTCATTGGTCAAACAAGTCAAATAAGCCCTGCTGGTCTGATGGGACAAGAGGGAGAAATCCAGCTGATTGGCCGGGCGCTCGCCAGAACTCATTGCGACGAAAATCTTTATTCAAGCTGGACTTTTCTGAAAGCGAGCGATTTTGAAAAAACAAAAACCGAAGGAAATAAAAAAACAATTCCCGCTCTTTTTGAAAAAATAAAAGGTTTTCTAAATGACGCGAAATTCTATTTTATTTTTTGGGAAGAATCCGAAGAATCAAAAGAAAACCAATCAAAAGTATTCGGATTTGTCTTCGGGAAAAACGAAAGTTCGCTCAATTTTTTGGCGAATTCGCTCGGAGCGCAAATCCAAAGCGAGTATTTTTTCACTCTTCCGTTTGACAATTTTTCGGAAGCGGAGCTCGCAATGAGAAAACTGCTTAAAAAATTGATTCAGGAAAAAATATAAAACCGATAAGTCTAATAAGACTAATAGTATGGCGATTTCCAACAAACAATACGAAGAAAAATTAAAAGAACTTCGGGAAAAAGAAATTGAAGATTTGGCGAAAATCCTGGCTCAAAAATACGGATTGAGATACGCCGACCTGACAAAAATGGCGATTGACCTTGACGCCCTTAAAATCATTCCGGAGGGCGATTCCCGAGAAGGAAAAATGGCCGCTTTTCAAATAATCGGCAAAAAGATTTCAATCGGCGTTTTAAATCCCGGGCTTTTGAAAACGAAATATGTCTTGGAAACGCTTGACCGGCGCGGTTTCGCGCCCGACCTGTTTGTTGTTTCGGAATTAAGCCTGGCTCGGGCTTGGCTGAAATACAAAGAAATACCCGTTTTTGTTGAAATCAAATCGGGAATGGTTGAAATTCCCGAAGGCAAACTCTCAAAATTCAAAGAAGAAATAAACTCCCTGCAATCGTTCCAAAAAATTTTATCCGAACGGCTTGAAGCGAAAGAAAAAAGCGAAATTTCCGAGCTTCTGGAACTCGTTTTGGCGGGAGGGTTGAATCTTGATTCATCGGACATCCATATTGAACCGGAAGAAAAAAAAGCCGGCTTAAGAATCCGACTTGACGGAATCTTGTATCCTGTCGCCTATTTTCCGAACGACATCTACAAACTTTTAATAAGCCGGATTAAGCTTGTTTCAGAGCTTAAGCTTAACGTCAAAGACCGCGCCCAAGACGGGAGATTCACCTTCAGAGCCGGCGAAACGGATATTGAAATCAGAACTTCAATTCTGCCCGGGCCCTACGGCGAATCGGCAAGTTTGCGGATTTTGAATCCGAAAACAATCGGGCTCAATTTTGAAAATTTGGGAATGAATCCGGTTTTTCTTGAAATTATGGACAGGGAGCTCAAAAAACCGAACGGAATGATTCTGACGACCGGACCCACCGGTTCGGGAAAAACAACGACGCTTTACGCTTTTTTAAAAAAAATAAAGGGGCCGGATATAAAAATAATCACCATTGAAGACCCGATTGAATACCATATTCAAGGTATTACCCAAACCCAGGTTGACCCCGGAAGAGGCTATGACTTTACAAAAGGGTTAAGGTCGGTGCTCCGGCAAGACCCCGACGCGATTCTAATCGGAGAGATAAGAGACCTGGAAACCGCGGAGACGGCGCTCCGAGCCGCCCTGACGGGACATTTGGTCTTTTCCACCCTGCACACCAACGACGCGCCAGGCGTGATACCAAGACTCATTGACCTTGGAGCAAAACCGCCAATCATCGCTCCGGCAATAAACATCGCGATGGCCCAGCGGCTGGTCCGCCAGCTTTGCAAATATTGCAGAAAAGAAAAAAAACCGGATAGCAAAGAAAAAAAAATGATTGAAGAAAATTTGGAAAAAATTCCGGCAAAATATAAAAAAGAAATTTCGCGAGAATTTGCCGTTTTTGAACCCGCTGGATGCGAAAAATGCGTTGCGGGCTACAAAGGAAGAATTGGAATTTTTGAGGCGATTTTAATAGACAACGAGGTTGAAAAATTAATTATGAAAGGTCCTTCGGAAGCTGATATGCGGGAATTTTTGAAAAAACAGGAAATGCTGACGATGTTTGAAGACGGAATTTTGAAAATTTTAAAAGGACTTACTTCGTTTGAAGAAGTCGTCAGGGTGGTTGGGGTTTAAAAACAACAAGCGCTTCTTCATCTCTAGGCAATTATTTTTATTAAATTGCTTTAAATGGGATTTTTTTAAGCTGTGTCCCCGCTTTATAGGCCAAGATACCCTTAAAATAAATCCTATAAATTCTGCCTAGAGATGAAAAAGCGCTTTATTATTTTTATACTATAACAAAAATAAAAAATAAAGTCAATAGTTTGGCTTTAAAATACAAAAAACGGAAAAATTACTTGTTTTGTCTGAATTTTCCAAGAGCCGTTAAAACTGCCTTGGCGGTGTTGATTTTATTTTTCGTCCGGGAAAGAAACTTTGCCGAGGCGTTTTTAATTCCGGCCAAATTGAGAATAACCCGAGCCGCTCCGCCCACTTTTAAACCATGACCGGCCACAGCCGGCTTAATAATGACCCTTGCGCTTCTGAACTTCGCTTCTGTTTGATGGGGAATGCTTCCTTGTTCGGTGACGGGAATCGTAATAATATTTTTCTTCGCCTGGCGAAGGGCTTTTTCCGTGGCAAGGGCCGTGTCCCGGCCCTTTCCAACGCCCAAGCCGACCTCGCCTCTTCCGTTGCCGACAACCAGAGAAGCTCTAAATGTGAACCTTTTTCCGCCAGCCACGACTCTCGCGGTTCTTCTTAAATCAATTAATTTTTGCTGATATTCTTGATTTACCATATTAGAACTGAAGTCCGCCCTTCCTTGCTCCCTCGGCAAAGGCCATTATCCTTCCTTGATATTTATAACCGCCCCTGTCAAAAACAATTCTTTTAATACCCAATTCAATCGCTTTTTTCGCCAATTCCAAGCCCAACAAGCCGGCTGATTCGGTTTTGGTTATTTTCTTTTTTTTGCTTTTGAAAATTTTCGCGGATAACCCCAATAAAGTTTTCTGTTCGGCATCGTTGATTATTTGACCGAACAAATATCTGTTTGAACGGAAAATAGAAAGCCGCGGCTTATTTCCCGTTCCTCTAATCTTCCCTCTTATTCTTTTATGACGAATCAATCTTCGCGCTTTTTTCATATTTTTATTTTGCGGTTCCCGCGGCTCCCGCGCCCGTAGCCACTTTTTTACCTGGTTTTAATTTAATAACTTCGCCGAAATAAGCGATACCTTTTCCTTTATACGGGTCGGGTTTTTTCAACGCCCTGATTTTGGCGGTTTCAGCTCCGACTTTTTCTTTATCAATGCCTGAAATAACAATGATGTTTTTCTCAATTGAAAAATTGATTCCACTTTCCGGCTTTACCGTCACCGGATGGGAAAACCCGAGCCGGAAAACCAAGCTATCTCCTTGTTTTTCCGCCTTATAACCGATTCCTCTTATTTCAAGTTTTTTTTCGTAACCTTTAACCACGCCTTCCACCATATTTCCGATAAGCGTGCGATAAGTGCCCCAGAGTTTTTTTGTCTGAACCAAGCCGTCTTTTGGCTTTAAAATAATTTTTTCGTCTTCAATGGAAATAAAAATATTCGGCCTAAATTCTTTTTTAAGCTCCCCTTTTTGTCCTTTAACCGCGACTGCGTTGCCTTCAATTTTGACTTCCACTCCCGACGGTATTTCAATTGGTTTTTTGCCTATCCTGCTCATAAATTTAATAAATCACTCCTATGATTTCTCCTCCAAGTTTTAATTTTCTCGCTTCTTTTCCGTCCATAATGCCTTTTGGCGTTGATATAATGTATGTTCCGCGCCTGCTGTGCGATTTTAATTCGCGATAGCCGGCGTATACGCGCCGGGACGGCTTGGAAATTTGCGTTATGTCGCTTATTTTCGGGTTAGCGGCATTGCTGAAAAACACCAATTTAATGATTTTTTTTGTTTTCTTGCCCCTTTTCTTGATTTCCTCAATAAAACCTTTTTTTTGCAAAAATCTCGCGATTTCAAGTTTGATTCGCGAAGCGGGAACGCTTACCGATTCCTTTTTTGCCAAAAGGGCGTTTCTGATTCTTGAAAACATATCTGCGATTGAATCCATAATTAATATAATTAAATTACCAGCTTGCTTTTTTAACGCCGGGGATTTTTCCTTCGCTGGCTAATTCTCGGAAACAAATCCTGCATAAATCAAAACTTCTCATATAGCCGCGCTTTCGGCCGCAGCGAAAACAACGCCTTACCGTCCGGCTCTTGTATTTAGCCGGCTTTAACGCTCTTGCTATGACCGATGTTTTTGCCATAAATCTTAATAAAATTTCTAATTAACCTAATTTCTAATCAATACCCAATACCTTAAATGTCTAATGTCTAAATTTTGGTCATTGGTCATTTTTAAATTTGGGATTTTATTAGACATTAGAAATTAGGAATTAGATATTTTACTTAAACGGTATTCCCATCGCCTTATATAATTCAATCGCCTCTTCTCTGTTTTTTGCTCTCATAGAGAGCGTTACTTCCAACCCGAAAATTATTCTCGTGTCTTCGTTGATTATCTCCGGGAAAATAATGTGTTCGGGAATTCCGACGGTCAAATTGCCGCTTCGATCAACTGATTTTTCGTCAATTCCCTGAAAATCCCGGGAGCGCGGAAACGCAACGCCAATCAATTTATTGAGGAAATCGCGCATTCTATTTCTTCTCAAGGTAATTTTATAGCCGACAACCATTCCCTCTCTGACCTTAAGTCCGGAAATTGATTTTTTCGCCTTTCTTTCGCTTGCTTTCTGTCCGGCGATTAACTCCAAATTGCGGCGGATAAATTCGCGGTCTTTGTCTTCTTGAAACCGGCCAATGCCTGTATTTATAACAATTTTCTTAAGACTTGGCAAGGCCATAACATTCTCAATACCGAGCTTTTTTTGTAATTCTTTAACAATGGTTTTTGAAATTGTAATTGTCATAAATCTTGATAAAATTTCTAATTTCTAATTAACCTAATTTCTAATCAATACCCAATACTTTAAATGTCTAATGTCTAAATTTTGGTCATTGGTCATTTTTAAATTTGGGATTTTATTAGACATTAGAAATTAGGAATTAGAAATTTTTATCTTATATTTCGCTTTTGCATTTTTTGCACATCCTGACTTTTTTTCCGCCCTTTAAAATTTTAAAAGCGCGACGAGTCGGCTTGCCGCAACTCGGGCACATCAATAAAAGATTTGAAAGCCGAATCGGAAGCGCCTTTGCCACGATTTGGCCTTTTTCCCCTTGGCGCTTTGGCCGCAAATGGCGCTTGACCAAGTTCAATCCTTCAACAACGGCTTTGTTTTCTTTAAACAAAACTTTTAAAATTTTCCCGACTTTTTTTCGGTCGTCTCCGCTCATCACCATTGCTTTATCTCCTTTTTTAATTCCTTTAATTTTGAATTTTTCGTTTTTCATTGCGGTTTTTAATTTTATCACACGAGTTCCTCCGCCAAAGTGGCGATTTTTACAAATCCTTTTTCTTTTATTTCTCTCGCTATCGGCCCGAAAATTCTGCCTCCTTTCGGCTCCAATCCGTCCAATAAAACAAAAGCGTTATCGTCAAATCGGACATAAGATCCGTCTTTTCTGCGATGGGGACTTTTGACTCTTACAACAACCCCTTTTACCATTTCTCCTTTTTTTACCGATTTTCTCGGTTCAGCTTTCCTGATGCTTGCCAAAACAATATCGCCGAGCCCGGCGTAACGCCTCCTGCTTCCTCCATAAACCTTAATCACCCGAACCAATTTGGCTCCGCTGTTGTCCGCAACATTTAATATTGTTCTTAATTGAATCATAATTAGACTTTAGCTTTTAGATTTTAGCTGTTAGGTGTTAGGTAAGTCCTAATCGCTAAAAGCTACGAGCTAAAAGCTGATTTGGCATATCCGATAATTTTAAAATGTTTGTCTTTTGACAGCGGCCGGCAGCTTTCAATCATAACTTCTTCCCCTTCCTTGTATTTATTTTCCTCGTTCTGGGCCTTGTATTTCTTCGTTCGGCTGATGTACTTTTTATATTTCGGATGCTTAAAATAACGCGAGACCTCGACAATCGCGGTTTTGTTCATTTTTGTTGAAATAATTTTTCCTTTTAATATTTTTCTCATATGTTCTTATAAATCCTATAAGTCTTATAAAGTCTTATAAGTCTTATCGGACCGATAAGTCCGATAGGACCGTCAAAATTCTCGCGATTTCTTTTCTGATGTTTTTCCCTTCCTTAACATTCTTTGTCTTACCCTTAGCCAATTTGAATTTAAAATCAAGAAGCTCGCTTCTTTTCTTTTCAAGAAGGGCGTTAAGCTCGTTTTCTTGTTTTTGCCTTAATTCTTTCGCTTTAATCATATATCAGCGCGCAATGATTTTTGTTTTCACGGGAAGCTTGCCGCCGACTTGGCGAAGGGCTTCAACGGCCTTGTCTTTTGCCAGCCCGTCTATTTCAAAAAGAATCCTTCCTTTTTGAATCGGAACCAAGTAGCCGGCGACGTCTCCCTTCCCTCCTCCCATTCCCAACTCCGGAGGACGCTTGGTGAACGGCTGGTCGGGAAAAACTCTTATCCAAAATTTTCCTCCTTTTTCAATAAACCTGACTAAAACCTTCCTCGCGGACTCAAGATGATTCGTCTTTATTAAGCCTCCTTCCTGGGCTTTAAGTCCGAATTCTCCAAAGGCGATTTTCGCGCCTCTGGAACTTACCCCTTTAAAGGGCTTGCCTCTCATTTTCTGCCACTTTCTAAATTTTACTTTTTTTGGAAAAAACATAAATCAATCCTATAGGTCCGATAAGTCTTATAAGTCCTATCGGACACCCCTATAAATCCAAACTTTAATTCCAATGTCTCCGTAGGGAAGATGGGCTTTCTCGCGCGCAAAATCTATGTCGGCTCTGATTGTCTGAAGAGGCATCCTGCCTTCCATCAGCCGCTCCCGTCTTGCGATATCCGCTCCGTTAAGCCGCCCTTTGAAAATAATTTTTACTCCGAAGTTCCCCCTATTGCCCATTGTTTTAACCAGTGCCCGCTTCATCACTCTCCGGTAGGGCAATCTTTTTTCCAGGTCCTGGGCGATATTTTCAGCAACGATTTTCGCTTCAGACTGCGGAGAAGCGACTTCTTCAATGTTTATTTTTATTTCAGGCGTGAAGCCGGGTTGAATTTTTTTATGAAGCTTAACGACTTCGTTTTTAAGTTTTTCTATGCCTTCTCCTTTTCTACCTATCAAAAGGCCCGGTTTTGAAGTTTTAATGTGAAAAATCAAAAGACTTTTCGCTCTTTCAACTTCTATTGAACTTACGCCGAAATACCTCAATTTATTTTCCAGCGATTCTCTGATTAAAGTGTCGGCCTTGAGATACCGCCGGTAATTTTTTTCGTCAAACCAGCGATTCTTCCAGGAATAAATCTGGCCTAAGCGATATGAAAATGGATTGGTGATGTGAGTCATAAATTTAAGACTTTTGGCTTTTGGCTTTTGGCTTTTGACTTAATATTAAAGTGATGTGGCTTGTTTTTTTACGAATCAAACTTGCCCGGCCAAAGGCTCTCGGCATCTGCCTTTTATAAACTGGGCCTTGGTCAACCTTTACCTCTTTAATATAAAGATTTTCGCCTTCCAAATTAAAATTGCTTCTGGCGTTGGCAATCGCCGAGTTTAAAAGCTTTAACAGCGGCTTCGCTCCTCTTTTTGCGCAAAACCTAAGCTGGGTCGCGGCGTCTTTTATCAGTCGGCCCCTGATTAAATCGGCCGCAATTCTCGCCTTTCTCGGAGCGATTCTTAAATAATTCAATTTTGCTTTAATTTCGCTCATAGTTTTTATTTCTTAACGCTTTGATCCGCCTCAACGGGTTTTGCCGCCCGTCCGGATTCCAATTCTCTTTGCATTTTTCCTCCGTGCTTGACGAATTTTCTTGTGGGGGCGAATTCGCCGAGCCTGTGTCCCACCATTTCTTCGGTTGCTTTTACCTGAATGAAAACCCTGCCGTTATAAACTTCAAAAATCAAGCCGACCATTTCCGGCGAAATCATTGAATCTCTTGACCAAGTTTTGATTACGGAGCCGGGTTTTGACTCTTTAACTTTCGCAAGCAGTTTGGAATCAATATAGGGACCTTTTTTAAGACTTCTTGTCATAAATTTTATTTATTTTTTTCTTCTTTCAACAATAAACAAGTCGGAATATTTTTTTGGCTTTCTGGTTTTCCGGCCGCCGGTGATTTTGCCCCATTTGGTTTTCGGCCGCTTTGTTCCTCGCGGCGCTCTCCCTTCTCCTCCGCCGTATTTGTGGGACGCCGGATACTGGGCGCTTCCCCTTACAATCGGCCGACGGCCCATCAGCCGGTTTCTGCCCGCCTTGCCGATTACAACAAACCTATGTTCCGGATTTGAAACCTGACCGATGCTGGCAAATCCCTTGTCGTCTATTTTACGGATTTCTTTTGAAGGAAGCTTGATTAACGCGAAGCCTTCCTCGTGGCTTAACACCTCGGCGAAACTTCCCGCGCTTCTTACCATTTTCGCCCCTCCTCCGGGTTTAATTTCAATATTGTAAATTTTCGCGCCGGTGGGAATATTCTTGAGAAGAAGGCGGTTGCCGGGCTTTAAAGGAGCGGTCGGCGAAGTTAAAATTTCCTCTCCTGTTTTGACTTCCCGAGGAAGAAGTAAATAACGTTTTTCTTTGTCGTCTTGATACTCAACCAGACCGATAAAACCGGAACGATTGGGGTCGTATTCAACGCTCAAAAGACGGGCCGGTTGGTTTATCTTGTCCATTCTAAAATCAATCTCGCGATAAAGCTTTTTCACCCCTCCGCCTCTGCCGCGAGAAGTGACTCTCCCAAAAACATTTCTTCCCTTGGCTTTTTTAAAGCCCTTGGTCAATTTTTTATGCGGCTCGTTCTCGGTCAAAATTTTGGAATAGTCAATGCCCGTTATAAATCTCCTTGAAGGAGTTGTGGGCGAATAAATTTTCATAATTCTATTTTTTCTCCTTTTCTTAATTTTACAATCGCCTTTTTAAAGCCCGCGCGAGAGCTTTTCCGGCCGCGAAAAAATTTTGTTTTTTCCGGCTTGTTTAAAACTCTTACTTTTTCAACTTTAACCTTGTACAAATTTTCAATCTCTTTTTTTATTTCAATCTTATTGGCTCTTTCGCCGGCGCGAAAAACATATTGATTCTGGTTCTGAAGAAGAGTTCCTTTTTCGGTGATATAAGGCTGAATGATAATGTTTTTTTCCATAATTTTTAATTTTTAGTTTTTGATTTAATCGCTCCAATTTCCTCTTTCGGCACGATCAGATATTTAAAATTCGCCAAATCTATAATATTCAAGTTGCGGATGTCCTCTGTTTTCAAATAAGGCAAATTGGCGAAAGCCTTTTTGGTTATTTTGTCTTTTTCCCTTGTCGCGAGCATCGTTTTCCCGCCCCTGCTTCCCAATTTTTCAAAGCCGCCTATTTTTTTTAAATTATTTAAAATATTCCGAGCTTCTTTTGTTTTGCCTTTCTCCGTTTCTATTTTATCCAGGAACAAAATTTCATTCTCTCTTAATTTTTGGCTCAAGAGCGCGAAAAGCGCTTTCTTTTTCGCTTTTTTGTTTATCTTCCGGGAAAAATTTTCCTCTTTATTCGGTCCGTGGCTTACTCCGCCGCCCGTCCAAATCGGGGAACGAATGGAGCCGTGCCGCGCCTTTCCCAACCCTTTTTGTTGCCAAGGCTTCTTGCCTCCTCCCCTGACTTCGCCTCTGCCTTTGGCATGGCTGTAATGGCGGCGTTGATTAGCCGCAAAAGAAATTAATGTCTGCCAAATCGCGTTCTGATTCCAAGAAACGCCAAAAATATTTTCCGGCAAATCAAACGTTCCTGATTTTTCTCCTTTTTGATTGTAATAATCCGTTTTCATAAATCTTATAAGTCTTATCGGTCCGATTGAATTTTCACCATCCCTCCTGTCGGACCGGGGACGGCTCCTCCCAATCCAAGCGTATTTTTCTCCGAATCAACCAAAAGGACTTTTAAATTTTTAATTGTTATTGTTTTACCTCCGGTCCTGCCCGGCATTCTCTTGCCTTTTCTTATCTTGCCGGTTCTAATGCTCCCGATTGAACCGATTTCTCTTTCCGAATGCTTCTGGCCATGGGTTCTCGGCCCTCCTTTCATCCCCCATCTTTTAACTCCGCC
>MHMS01000010.1:0-6133 GCA_001821615.1 Candidatus Niyogibacteria bacterium RIFCSPLOWO2_12_FULL_41_13
AAAACTTTTTCTTCTATGTATTCGGGCGGAGTGAAATCAGTCGCTCTTTTTCCGGAGATTCTATCAATTAAATAAACATTTCCGCCCTGCCATTTGCCGGCCAAAATCGGCTTTGAAATTTGAGTCTGCTCGGGCTTTTCAAAATCTTTCGGCGGATATTTTTTAAAAACTTCTTTGAAAAAAGCGTTCCACAAAGGAGCGGCGATGAAACCGGCGACTTTTTTTTCCATCGCCGTATTGTCGTTATTTCCGAACCAGACTCCGAGCGCGAAATCTTTCGTGTAGCCGGCAACCCAAGCGTCCCGATAATCATCGGTTGTTCCTGTTTTGACCGCCACTTGCGAAGGATAATCCGGAAAATACAAATAAGAAGATTCTCCGAAAGCCGGCGCGCGGGCTTTATTGTCGGAAAGAATATCGGTAATGGTTCTCGCGATGTTTTCTTCCAAAACCTGCTCGCCTCTTTCTTTGTATTCTTCCAAGATTTCTCCTTTGCTGTTTTCCACTCGTAAAACAGGCGCAACGAGATTCAATCTGCCGTCGTTTGAGAGCGCGCCGTACGCCTGCGTAAGTTCAATAAGTTTTACTTCGCCTCCGCCCAAAACCAGAGTCAAGCCGTAACGCCCGGGGTCGTTTAAAGTTTTAATTCCCATACTGTTCATTGTTTCCAAAGAATCTTTAAGTCCCGCCAAATACAGCGCCTTGACCGCCGGCACATTGATTGATTGGGCAAGCGCTTCCCTTATGCTTACAGGCCCTCTGAATTTGTTGTCGTAATTTGACGGATGATAACATTCTTTTTCTTCAAACTCTTTTATTTCTTCCGTACTTTTATTAGCTTTAAATTCGTCTTTAAGCTTGCCTTCCGGCGAACATTCGGGCCTGAATTCGGTGAATAAATCAAACAAAGCGGTTTCCGGCGCGTAGCCTTTTTTGAATAAAGTCGCGTAAACAAACGGTTTTAAAGCTGAACCGGGCTGACGGCCTTTTCCGTAAACCGCGACATTAAGCCGCGGCTCAAAACGGCAATTTATTCCCGGCTCGCATTTGTCGGGCAACGACTCGGCCCACCAATCTTTTGAACCGACCATAACCAAAATTTGACCGGTGGCGGGAGCAATGCCGACCAAACCGGCGTTAAAAACATTAAATTCCTTTTCTTCTTTGTCAACGAATTTTTTAACCATTTCCTCCGCTTTTTTTTGAAGCTCATAATCAAGAGTGGTAATTACTTTCAGTCCTCCTTGTTCAACCAAATCCTGGCCGTATTTTGAAATCAAATAATCGCGCGCGTACATCACGAAATGAGGGGCTTTGAGACTTTCTTTCGCCAAATTTCTGAAAATCGTTTTTTCCCGCCTTGCTTTATTTTCCTCTTCTTCGCTTATATAGCCCAATTCCAGCATCTTTTTTAAAACAAGATTTTTTCTTTCTTCAAGCTCTTTTTGGTGAGATCCATAGGGAGAATAATAAGACGGGGCTTTGGGCAAAGCGGCGAGATAAGCGCTTTCCGAAAGCGTCAAATCTTTTGCCGATTTTCCGAAATAAGTCTGGGAGGCCGATTCCGCCCCGTAGTTCGCCTCTCCGTAATAAACTTCGTTGAGATAAAAATTCAAAATTTCTTCTTTGCCGTATTGTTTTTCTATTTTAAGCGCGAGAATTATTTCTTTCAATTTTCTGGCGTAACTTCGCTCGGAAACCAAAAAAGTGTTTTTGACCAATTGCTGGGTTATGGTTGAAGCTCCCTGGCTTACTTCGCCCCGCTTAAGATTAATCAAAAACGCCCGTAAAATTGAAGAGGGGCTGATTCCTTTGTGCCTGTAAAAATTCCGGTCTTCAATCGCCACTGTGGCGTTTTTAAGATTGCGGGAAATTTCGCTCCAGGGGACGATTGTCCGACGTATTTCCTGATGGACGTCATATAGCATAATTTTGCCCGTCCGGTCGTAAATCTTCGTTGATTCAACCATCTTTCTCTGGGAAAAAGATTCAAAGTCGAGAATTTTGAGCTCCATGGCCCATAAAAAGAAAATTCCCGTTCCTAAAAAAATAAAGGCGAGGGAAACGATAAAAATAAATTTAAACGCTTTTTTCATTAACAAAAATGTGGTAAAATACGCAAATGACAGATAAAGAAATTGACCTGCTTTTAAGCTGGGCTGTTGCGGAAATTATTGACAAAGACAAACTTATCTTTGAGCTTAAAACCGGAAAAATCCTCAGAATAAAACACGGCATTGACCCGACAACTCCCGACCTCCATCTTGGACATAGCGTAGTTTATCATAAACTTCGCTCTTTTCAAGAATTGGGGCATAAAATCATTATTCTTATGGGAGACTTCACGGCAAGATTCGGCGACCCCACCGGCAAACTGACCGCGAGAACATTCAGAACAAAAACCGAAGTCAGGAAACAATCTTCTCGCTACAAAAAACAATTGGGCAAAATTCTTGAACTTAAAAAAATAGAATTCAGATATAACAGCGAATGGTATGATAAAATGGCGCTTGACGAATTTTTAAGAATTATCGGCAATTTTACGATTCACCAAATGCTGGAACGCAATATGTTTCAAGAAAGAATCAAAAATAAAAAACCGATTTTAATTCCGGAGCTGATTTACCCGATTCTCCAGGGATATGACTCGGTAATGCTGAAAGCTGATATTGCGGTTGTCGGACAAGACCAGCTGTTTAATGAAATTCAGGCGAGAACTCTCCAGCCGCTTTACGGACAAAAACCCCAGGCAATTCTCGCCACCCCGCTTTTAATCGGGCTTGACGGCAAACAAAAAATGAGCCAAAGCTTGAAAAATTACATCGGCATAACGGAAAATGCCGATGAAATGTACGGAAAAACTATGAGCATTCCCGACGCGCTGATTTCCCATTATTTTCGGCTCGCCACAAAATTGCCGGATGAAAAAATCGCCAAAATAGAAAATGGCGTTGAAACCAAAACGCTCAATCCAATGGAAGCCAAAAAACTTTTAGCTTATGAAATCGTTAAAACCCTCCACGGAGAAAACCGCGCCCGCAAAGCCGAGAAATTTTTCAGAGAAACATTTCAAAAAAAACAACTGCCCTCCGAATTAAAACCGCTCAAAATTAAAAAATTTTCTTCTCTTTTTGAAATTATCGCCGAACAAAAAATATTTTCAAGAACAGAACTGCGAAGATTGTTTAAACAAAGAGCGGTTGAGTTCAATGAATCCGTGGTCTCCGACATTAATTTCGCGGTCAATGTTTCAGGTGTCGCAAAAATCGGGAAAAAAAGATTTTTTAGGCTGGAAATTTTTTAAACAAAAATCCGCTTTGTGGGCGGATTTTCGTTTAAAAAAACTTAAATAATGTCTTCTTCTTTAAATCCTGTTATTTCTCCTCCTTCTTCTCCTCCTTCTTTTATATTTTCTTCTGCTGAACATTCACACCCTTCGGACTTAGGATTTCCGCATTCTTCGCAGGTGTCGTCTTTTTCTTCTGCCATAAAAATTAAAATTTATTTTAAACGCTTTAACTCGACCGTTCAATTATATTTTAATCAAAAAATATAATTGAATTTCCTTATAGCAAAATATTCAATATCCGTAAAGTGTCAAGACTAAAAATGTGGATAACTCCCTACCTGCGAACCAAGTGAGAAGCGCCAAGCAAAGCAAGGGCGAGAGCGTCAAAAACATCGTCAAATTTTGAAATATCCTTGTCTTTTAAAAGCATTTTAACCGCGTATTGCACCTGTTTTTTATCGGCCAAACCGTAGCCGGTAATTCCCAGTTTAAGCTCGTTCGGACTAAATTCTAAAACTGGAATTTTATGTTTTTTAGCCAGGTATAAAATCACCCCTTTTATTTCGGAAATTTTAAGAGCTGTTTTTTGATTGCGGCTAAAAAAAATTTTCTCCAATATAACGCCATCGGGCTTGCGCTCTTTTAAAATGGCTTCAACCCGAACGGCAACTTCATAAAGGCGGTCTTCCCAGCATTTTTGAGGAGTGGTGGCGATAAGGCCGGAATCAATGATTTTATTGTTTCTGCCGTCGCTTGAAATCAAACCAAAGCCGAGCCGACCGTAGCCGGGGTCAATACCCAATATCTTCCGCGAGATTTGAATAAATTTCTTGAATGTCTTCATGCTCGTCAAGAGCTTCAAATATTTTTTTTAATTTTTCTTTGTCTTCGGAAGCGATGCCGCTCATTGGATTTCTAGGCCTGAATTCTCCCTCAATCTTTTCAAAAAGGAATGAAACCGAACCTGGCGGAACCATCTTCGCTCCGTTTTCCTGCAAAATGTGTTTTATTTCCTGGCTCGCGCGATTGCGATTATCGGTAATTCCGACCAAAATCAAAGCAACTCCTCCCGGTCCGTAAGCTTCATAAAGAACTTCTTCAAGGCCGGCTCCTTCGGCCCGTCCGATTCCTCTTTTAATCGCTTTTTCAATGTTCTCTTTCGGCAAATTTATTTCTTTTGCTTTTTCAAGGGCTGATTTTAATTTCGGATTAAAATTCGGGTCGCTTCCATCCCTTGCCGCAACCGCGATTATTTTAATCGCTTTTGAAAAAAGCTTGCTTCTCTTGGCGTCCGTAATCGCCTTTTGCCTTTTTATTTGAGTCCAATGGGAATGTCCGGCCATAAAATAAGCTAAAAGTTTAAAGTGAAAAAATAAAAGTTATCTAATTCCTGTTTTTTGAATTTGGTTCATTATTAAATCTTTGATTTCGTAAACTTTTGAAATATCGCGAATATGAAAATCTTTTTCGCCCGCCGTTTGAACGGCGATTGTGCCGAATTTCAAAAATGTGGCGAGAAATCCCGAAATACTGACGGTCATATCTTGAATTCTAAATAAAGGAATTTCCGAAACTTCTCTTTGAAACAACCCGGTCTGTTCAATGTCAATCAATCTTTTGTCGGTTAAAATCCACATATCAAGATAATAATCAATCCAGAGGCGGAAAGCCAAAAAAATGACAAAAAGAAAATAAAGGACGAGGGCATACAAAATCAAACCGATGAATTCCTGGGGAGCGCGCGAAACAAAAATCAAAATTCCAATCAAGGGAATCAAAAGAAAAATAACCAAGGTCATTTTCCTGCCAATCACAATCCAATGGCGATGAACCGCGACTATGATTTTCTCGTTTTCGCCAAGCTGTATCATCTTTGCGGCATTTTATCATTTTCTCCGGACTTCGCAAAGAAAAAAGAAACAATGCCGGAAAAACTCGCAATGCCGAAAACTATAGCCAGCCAGAAATAAATAGAACGCTGTTTTCCCTTGTTTTTGTCCTGAACAATCGCGGAAGACGCCAAAATATCTTCTTTTTTAACAATATCTTTGGTGTCGGAAATTTGGGGGCTTGGAGAACTTTGGAGATTTGAAGATTTCGCAATAATAGTTTTGTCATCGCTAATAATATTTTTAACGGGAAGTTTTTCTCCTTCGTACTTGAATTCCTGAATCAGGGAGCTGTCGGGATAATAAAATTTAACCAACGAGGGTAAGGCAAAATTAATTCCCGAAACACTTCCGGGAACAAGCAAGCGGCTCTGCGGCGAAATTACGGAATTTTCCGGAAAATAAAAATATTTTTTCCCGTCGCTGAAATTAAATCCGGAAATATCCAGCTCGTAATCTGACTGATTGCTGATTTCAACAAAACCGTTTTCTCCCGGTTTTAAACCGGTGATTTTTATCGGCGGCGCAATCACCTTTATCGCCAATTGATCGCGATTGGCGTAAATTCCCGAAGAAGCGTTTAAAATTACGATGTATTCGCCGAGATAACGGTATATATGGCTTAATGGATTTCCTTCGTTAATCGTTCCGTCGCCGAAATTCCACAAAAACCTCGCGTCTTTTATTTCTTCATTGTTAAAGCCGTACGCCTTCCCGGAAAAAATCGTTTTCTGACCGACAAAAACGATTTTATCTTCTCCGGCTTCAACTTTAATTTGTTTTGATTGGTCTGGCTCTATAATTTGATTTTGAGAGTTTTGATTGGTTGTTCCCGAATCCTGATTCTTGGCTTTTGGCGTGGCTTTTGCGGTAATCCATTTTCCATCGCCGGTTTTTTGCATTGTCTCTTTAGTTGCGTTGTCGCCGGCCGGCCAGCCGGAAGAAGCGTTTACTC
>MHMS01000010.1:6258-12401 GCA_001821615.1 Candidatus Niyogibacteria bacterium RIFCSPLOWO2_12_FULL_41_13
CCGTTTGCCGGAATAATTTTATTAACCGCGTTTGAAAAATTTACGCTTGGCGTTCCATCAACGGCTGAAAACGTCCATCCGTTTAAATCAACCGGCTGAAAACCATCGTTATAAATTTCTATCCACTCGTCATTGGACGAATTGGCCGTCCCCATCCAGGCGATTTCGTTGATTACAATATTTGCAAACGCCGAAAAAGGAATAATCAAAACAATGAAAATTGCCAAAATATAACGCATTATTTAATTATACACTCCTCCCGTCTATTTTAAAGGTTTAAATTCCGCTCCAGAATAAATAAATCCGTTAAAAAAAACAAAAAAGGCCTCGCTTGCCCGCGAGGCCCAAAACACTATCTCGTTATTAAAAAACATAATAAAGCAACAAAACCCCGTCGACAACCGCAAACGCGATTGTCAACCCTATCGGCACCCATATCTTCCATCGCGTAATTCGCATTTTAACCTTCCTCCCTTTTCTTAATGCCCCCGAGAATCTTGATTATTTCGGGGGCGCAAAGTTAGCGAGTAAATCGTTAAAACCATCTAACGAGGCTAAATACACCCAAACTGCCACTACAAGCACAACGGCAACGCCCGTCCCTATCCCTGCCCATGTTAATTTCCTCATTTTTCCTTCCTTCCTTCTGGTTTAATTTAAACGGGGCTAATAATACAAAAATATCTAATCTAATTATATTTTATCAAAATTATTCAAAAAGTCAACCCCGTTAGAAGTAAGACGCAGAATGCGTCTAGCCGATACGCTTGCGTATCGGACTTCTAACGGGGTCAACCCGCAATTGACGGACAAAAATCTGTTATAATGATTCCTATGAAATTTGAAAGGCCGCCGGAATTGGCGGAAATACATGAAGAAATAGAACAAATTATTCAAGCGCGAGAATGGCTGATGCCGCGTCTAAAAGAGGAGGCGGAGAAATTGAGAAAACTGGGTTTTGGAGTTGATGATGAATGCCGGATTAAACCAGGTGAATTTAAAAATCTTTTTGGGGAGGAAAATGTTGCCCGAGATTTAGAATGGATAAAAGGAAAAAAAACAAAATTTGAAAAAGAAACGCCGGAGAAAATTAAGGGCGAAGTTTTAGAAATGGCAAAAACCCTTACTTTCAATAATTTTTGGTTTGACAAGAGATTAATCGCGTTAAGAACTTCCGAATACGACGATGTCGCAAATGGCGTAGACCAGCTTATTTTTGACGCTGAAACTAAAACTGCTTTGGCGGCGGTTGACGCCACAACAAACTGGAAAGATAAAACCAAAGAAATTTCCAGTGGAATAGAAAACGGCTCTAAGGTCAAATACGGTTTCGGCTTTGAAAACGAAAGTTTGGTAAAAAAATCGTATTACAATCTTCCGCTTTTTATAATTTCAATGAAAGGAGAAGAATTATTGGAAGTGTTGAAAGACATAGAAAAAGGAGAAATAAGTTTTGAAGGAAGAAAAGTTGAAAATACGGTCCTTAACGAACTAAAATCACAGAGTGAAAATTTTGCCGAATCCGCCTCGCTAAAACTTAAGTTGTCATACGAAAAAGCCGGCGAAATTTTTGAGAGATTGTAAATTTTTTTAAAATCTTCCCCGCCAAAATCTACTTTAATAGATCAAAATAAATTTTGGTGGGAAGGGAACGCAATTTTTTATAAAGAGCGTTCCCTTTCGTATTTGGCGGCCTTGCGCCAACTAATCTACTTAGGGAGTTGAGGGTGGGTTGGATAATAAAAAGGGCAACCGATTTGTTTCGGAGTAGTAGGGGTGAGCACTCAAAACTTCCGCGTAATCATAAACCAACTTAATGAAAATTTCATTGTGCCTTTTCTGCTCATTAGAGAGTGCTTTATATTTCATCCCGCCTATCACTAAAGATGTGGTGGTTCCCGCCAGTAAAACACCTAAAACAACTAAGGTTATTAGGTAGAATTTTTTTCTCATCGCTTTTACCTATCCTTTCTTTAATTGTTTTTTTATAAAGAACTTCCCCCGCCAAAATAATCTTTCCTTGAAAAATTACTTTGGTGGGAAGGGACGCCGGAAAAAACGGCGTCCCTTTTACGCAAGGCTAACTAAAGAACTATGAAACCCTTAGTGTTTTCTAACCCGCCTTCTCACCAAAAAGTTCCACTATTACATGCTGGATTGCATTGATATGGTTCGGCGCAACCCAGGCATCAACTTGAGGAAAGCTCATCTTATCACAAGGCTCTTCTCCGATTACTATGACCTTAACCCCGTACGGGAGTATTTTGACCTTATTAGCTATGACAAGGCTGTAATTTTCCAGAGGGGCGTCTTTACCCGGCCATTCGGGCATCTTCTCCTCTGAAACTACAACAAGGTCAAAAATCGGGGGATAATTTTGCTGTATTTCTTCTATTGCTTCTATTGCCCCTCTATATGTGCCTACTGCGTGCAGACAATCAATACAGTGCATGAGACAATTTATATCACGAACTAATAAAAGACGACGCTCTTCATTACAATCTGCTATTAAGACAGCTGATAATCGCAACATCTAAGCGCTCCTTTCTAAAAAAATGTCAAAGCTCTGAAAATTTCAGGAAAATCAGTAATTTTTAAATCTGCTTTGATTATACAGGAATCTAAAAATAAATCAAGGATTTAGAGAAATTTTCTCGCCGGGTTTTAAAACGCCTTTTTGTTTCGCCGGCTGGATTTCCTTTTTTTCCGGAACAGCGCCGATTTCCTTCAAAACTTCGCGGAGTTCGTCAAGTTTCGGCGACTGTTTGCCGGTAGGCATGACCTGCTTGCCGGCGGGCGGACTCTTTTGCGGCTTCAAATCATCAAGAGAAATTGTTTTGCCGGCAGAGGGCGCGCGGGTCGCAAATTCGCCCTCCTTAATTCTCGGGGAAAATTCCTCTCTTGGTCTTGACTGGAATTGCGGCTGAAATCTCCCCTGCTCTCTCCGCTCTCCCCTAAATTCTTCCTTGCCTCCTCCTATGCCGAGAGATTCCAGATTAACGGCGTATTCCCGCCTGATTTGCGGGCCGACTCGCCTTTTCATCTTCTCCTCTCCGATTTTTTCTCTCTCTTCTTCCATCATTCCGCTCCATTTTAAAATTTTATCTTCCACCTCCTCTCTTTTTTTGCCGTATTTATCACGGGAAAAAGCCACGACTTTGTCAAAATTGCCCTCTGTTTTTTTCGCCATGCTCAAAGGAGGAAGGGTGGCGGCGGAAAACGGCCGGCTGGTCACGCCGTCAACCATTAATCTCAAATAAACCTGGAAATTGGGAAGATTAACAAGGTCGTTTGCCAGAAGTTCGGGCGTGAGTTCTTTTTCCAAAATAAAAGCGTCCGCCGAACCAATCCTGAAAATAATCTTTGTGCCGACATTTCCGATTACGGCGTCAAAAACTTTCTTGCCCGCAAGGTCGTTGATAAGCTGACCGGCGTATTGATGGGCAATCGTCAAATCAAGCCGGTATTTTCTCGCCTCCGCCAAAATCGTCGCGAAAGATTCGTTGACGAAATTCTGAAACTCGTCAACATACAAATAAAAATCTCTTCTTTCTTCTTCCGGAATCCTTACTCTTTCCATTGAAGCGAGATAAATTTTAGTCACCAGCATCGCACCCAGCAGAGCGGAATTATCCTCGCCGATTTTTCCTTTTGACAAATTAACAAGAAAAATTTTTCCGGAGTTTATGATTTCGGGCATGTGAATCGTGCTCTCTGTCTGGCCGACGATATTCCTGACAAGCGGCACGGTCAGGAAAGCGCCTATTTTGTTTTGAATGGCGGCAATCGCTTCTGTCCGAAAATTTTCCGGCCACTTATCGTATTCGCTAATCCAGAACGCTTTAACAACCGGGTTTTTAACATTGGCGAGGATTTTCTGGCGATAGTCCCTGTCAACCAAAATCCGCATTGAGCCGAGAAGCGTTGTGCCGGGAGTGTCAATTAAAGCCGAGATGGAATTTTCCAAAATATATTCCATTCTTGCCGACCAAAGTCCGGCCCAAATTCTTTTAAAAACCGCCAACAAGTCGGAAATGACCAAATGTTTATATTGCGGGTCGGAAACTTCCAAAACATTGAAACCGATGGGATAATCAAAATCCGTGGGGTCAAAATAAACCACATCTTTTATTCTTTCCGGTGGAATCCGGTCAATGACTCTTAAAACCGCGTCTCCATGGGGGTCAAGAAAACCAACTCCGCGGCCGGCTATGATATCCTGCAAAACCATATTTTCTATCAAGGTAGTTTTTCCGGTTCCGGTCTGTCCCAAAATATACACATGACGCCGCCGGTCGTCGCTTTTTATGCCAAAAGGCACGCCTTCTTTTCCCCGATAATTTGTTCTTGCCAGATAAATAAGGTCTTTATTGTCCATTTGAACATTATTTTACCATAAAATGTCCATAAAATAAAATTGGTTCGCCCGCCTGCCATGACATACCATTGAAAAATCCTCAAAATATTGTTAAATATTCAAATGCTTAAAAAAAGCGAAACAAAACAATATTTTATTGAGGGCTTTAAAACCATTCTTAAGTATCTTGAACCGCGCCGAAAAACGGTTTATTTGCTTATTATTTTGGCGATTTTTACTTCTCTGATTAACGCAGTCGCGCCGTATCTGATTGGCAGATTTTTTGACGCTTTAATCGCGAAAAAAATGAATTTGGCGATAAATTTAATCGGCGTTTGGTTTGTTTTTCAGCTTATCGGCAATATAACCGACTGGCAATACGCCGTAAAAAAGAAAAAAATGGTTTTATCGCTTTACGCCGATTATCTTGCCAACGGGTTTAGCCACCTGCTTAAACTTCCTTATTCATTCCATAAAAAAATGAAAACAGGAGAAATAAACGATAAAATCAATCGCGCCGCGAATTTTATTCATTTTGCAAACGATACCATCATCACTCAAACTTTTCCGGAAATTTTAACGATTATTATCGCTCTTGTTATCGCCTTTTCAATCAATAAAATTCTGACTCTCATAATGATTGTTTCAATCGTTGTTTATGTTTTAACTATTTCCAGAATCGCGCCGAAAACAGTCAAGCTTCAAAAAGAAGCTCGTAAGACATATCGCGACGGCTATAACAGAGCGACTGACGGCTTGGATAATGTTTTAACGGTAAAACAAGCGACTGCCGAAGAATACGAAAGAAAAAAACTTTACGAAATCTTCAAAATAAAAGCTCTCGCGAAAGATTTTCAACTGGAAAAACTTTGGGAACTCATCACTTTTTCTCAAAGAATTATCGTGGTATTCGCTCAGCTATCAATATTCGCTTTGTCAATTTTATTCGTGTTCAAAAACAAGCTGACTCCGGGCGAATTGGTAATGTTTAACAGCTACGCTTTTATGCTTTTCCGGCCTTTTGTCACTTTGGGAACATGGTGGCAGGAAATTCAAAACGGCGTTATCGCTCTTAACGACAGCGAAAAAATTTTAGAGCTGGAAACGGAAAAATATCTGCCGGAAAATCCGGTAATTATTAAAGAAATTCAAGGCAAGGTTGAGTTTAAAAATGTGAATTTTGCTTACGGCAAAAAACATAAACTGATTTTGAACAACATTAATTTTGAAGTTGCGTCAGGCGAGACCGTGGCTTTAGTCGGCGAATCCGGCGTGGGAAAAACCACCTTGATTGACTTAATTTCCTTGTACTTTCCGCCCTCATCGGGAGAGATTTTAATTGACGGGCACAACGGTCGCCGGCTTGACTTGAAATTTTTGCGCGGAGCAATCGCGGTCGTGCCGCAAGAGCCGTCGCTGTTTAACGACACGATTAAAAACAACATTAAATACGGAAACTTTGAAGCGAGCGACGAAGAAATCATTGAAGCCGCGCGATTGGCTCATTGCCGCGAATTCATTGAAAAATTCCCCGAACAATACAATCAGATTGTGGGCTGGCGCGGCATTAAATTATCAACCGGACAAAAACAGCGAATTACAATCGCGCGCGCGTTTTTGCGAAACCCAAAAATCCTGATTCTTGACGAACCGACTTCCGCGTTAGACGCGAAGTCGGAAAAATTCATTCAGGAATCTCTGGAAAAATTAATGAAAGGGAGAACGACTTTTATCATCGCTCACAGATTGAGCACCGTCCGAAAAGCCGACAAAATTTTGGTTCTGC
>MHMS01000011.1 GCA_001821615.1 Candidatus Niyogibacteria bacterium RIFCSPLOWO2_12_FULL_41_13
GCCCATTCAAGAAAAATCCATCCCGCTGGCGATAGAGGGAAAGGATATGGTCGGCGTTGCCCAAACCGGCACCGGAAAAACGCTTGCTTTCAGCGTGCCTATGATTCAGGCCGCGCTTCGCGGAAAGCAAGGGCTTGTCGTATTGCCGACGCGCGAACTCGCGTTCCAGGTGAACGAAGTTTTTCATAAAATAGGAGCGCCTGTGGGCGCGCGCACAGCGGTTTTAATCGGTGGCGAGCCCATTGGCCGCCAAATTCAAGCGCTTCGCAGGAATCCCCAGATTATAATCGGCACTCCGGGAAGAATTATTGACCACCTGGAGCAAAAAACAGTTTCGCTCAAATCAATCGCCGTTCTCGTTTTGGACGAGGCGGACCGGATGCTTGACATGGGTTTTGCGCCGCAACTCAAACGCATTCTCCAGCGATTGTCTCGCGACCGGCAAACTATGCTCTTCTCGGCAACTATGCCGCAGGATATAATTGCCATCGCGCGCTCCTATATGAAATTCCCGGTCCGCGTTGAAGTCGCGCCGACGGGAACTCCCCCGGCAAAAATCACGCAGGAACTTTTTTTCGTGGAGAAACAAGACAAACCGCGGCTTCTTGAAAAAATTTTAACGGAGTATAGAGGGTCTATTTTGATATTTTCCCGCACGAAATTCGGCGCTAAACGGATTGTCGCGCGCATTCGCGCCCTGGGCCATGCGGCGGCGGAACTTCACTCAAACTTATCCTTGAATCAACGCAAAAAAGCGCTTGAAGGATTCCGGAACGGCGCCTATAGAATTCTTGTTGCCACGGATATCGCCTCCCGCGGCATAGATGTCAAAGGAATTGAACTCGTCATAAATTACGACCTTCCCCAGAGCCCGGGGGATTATGTTCATCGCATCGGACGGACAGGGAGAATCGGCGGCGCCGGACACGCCGTCTCTTTCGCCATGCCAAACGAGAAGGGCGATGTGCGGGGAATTGAACGGCTGATTCGGGCAACCTTGCCGCTCTCAAAACTTCCCCAACTTCCGCCTCCAAATTTTTTTCCGCAAAAATTCAGCCGCTGACCCGAAGAATCCCGCCAAATTTATTTTATCACAAACTCACCATATAAGTTTTAATAAATTTTTCTGCGGCTTTTACGGTTTCTTCTTTTAATTTTGGATTGCTTTCGGCAACCCATTTCGCAAAATTATATAGTTCTTGATTATCTACCTTGAGCCACTTTTTGTTTTTGTAAAGAAAAACGAACAAGGCAGTCATCGCGATTCTTTTGTTGCCGTTTTGAAAAGGATGATTTTTAATCACCAAATAAAACAAAATAGCGGCTTTGGGGATAAGACCGGAATAAGCGTCTTTTTTATAAAATCTCTGGAACGGCGCGGCAAGACAGCTTTCCAAAATATTCGGAAAGCGCGTGGAAAAATTAGGAATTGGTTCATGAAAACTTAATAATTCTTTAGCTAATCTAAAAGCAATATACTCTACTTCTGCCAGGGTAATTTTTTTCATAATTGGAAATTTATTCCCGGCCCAAAAGTCTAAGGGTCTCGCCGTATTCTTTAACTATTTTTTTAACCGCCTCATCAATTATTGCCTTATCTTTGTTTCCTAAAATCACACCTAAAATTATTTTTAATTCTTCTTTGGGAATAGCAAAAAATCTGCCGATTTTAACGGCTTTTATTTGTCCTTTTTTAATTCTTTTAAAAACGGCAATACGGCTGATTCCTAATAGTTGAGCCAGTTCACTGACACTAAAAAAGTCTTTATTTTTCACAGATTTTTTTGTTAACCTCATTGATTTATGTTAACATAGAGGAATATAAAACGCAAAAATAATCTCTGACAATGTGTTCAAAAATCCGACCTGCCCGCCGAAGCCCTGCCTACCGGTCAGGCAGGCTCGGCGCAGGCGGGACTTTTTTCCGCGAAAATCCGGACGCTGACTTCTGAAAAACTTTGAGATCACCTGTCCGCCTCTGGCGGAGGCGGGCAAAAAGGAAGGGGGTTGGGGGGAGGAATTTTTGCCCGCCCTCGCTTCTCCTCCCTTATCATCCCGCTCTCTACAATTTCCGGCCTATTTTTTTTATTGGCTAAATTTTTATTAACATATGTATTGACATATATTTTGTTTTAACTAAAATAAAAATAGATTCTGAAAATTTAATAGAAATGGTGGCCGAGACCACCTACGGAAACACTTTATTTATAGGGTTTAATTTCCGTCATAACTATATGATTTAAGAGTTCGGGTTTCTCGGAAAAGATGTTCAAATTGGACGCGACTGAGGAAAAAATGTTTTCCGATTTCGGCCAAAAGACACACCCTCCATAAAAGTCGGCTTCTCGGAGCCGATTTTTATTTTTCGTTTCTCCTATTTTTTGTTGACCAAGTGTTCAAAATTTTATGCCATATTCAAATCTATAAAACTTAGCTGGGGCTAAAAATCAAGCTTGGAATTTTACATTGGCATATCCGATGTCTGAAAAATCATTAATATATCTTTAAAAAATCAACGATAAAAAATAAATAATTAGCACTATTATGAATAATCCAAAAATTCCTTTCCAATTCCAAAGACTCTCTTCATCTTTAAGTATATCTCTTAAATTTCGCTTTTCTATAACAAAAGCGTGAAAAAACGCAGCTGGCAACCCAATTAAAAAAACTAATAGTAAAGAAGTTTCAAGTTTATAATCTCCAAAGATAGAAATTATAATAATAAATAAAAACAAAGCGATTAATATCTTCAACATAATTGTAAATAGCTATTTAAAAATCACGTAATAACCACTATAAAATAAATTATTTCTTAAGTTTATTTTTCTATATCAATTCCCATTTCCAATAAAGCTTTCTTGTATGCTTCGTAATTTTTAGGATTTACATTTTTCAAATTATCTAAAACTTCTTTTCTCGTTCTATTAACTTCTTCTCTCTTGATTATCCCTTCGTTTGCTAATGCTTTATTGAACTATGGAGGTTTGAACTATGGAGGTTGAACCTCAATAGTTATTCCCTTGACATCAATAAACCCAATAGACTATACTCTAGGTATAAGTAAATCTAATACTTGTACCAAAAGAGCGTGTCCTAGGTCTAGGGCCCGCTCTTTTGGTTTTTACCATATTTTGTAGAGATGTTTTTTATCGATTACTTTTCTTAAATCCTTATTTTTGCCCGTAAAATAATCTTTGATTGCTCCGCTGACTAGATCTGATAATTGCATAGCATTCACATATTCCGAGTTCACATGAGTAATATGTTTTATACGCTTGATGGTTTTAGTATTAACCCGATCAAATAGATAACTGTCGAAACTACTGAAATAATCTCCGTTAAACATTCTCCTATCAGCTCGGTCAATCACAACCTCTGATTCTATTAGATTTTGTTTCTTTGTGGCAAATAGTACGAGTTTCGATAAATTATAATCGTCAAAAATGTTATGAAGTTTTGTGTGACCAGATACAGCAAACTTTCCCTTATATGTCGTTTTGTCTATGAGACGGTAATAAATAGGTATCTCAATCTTATTTATAATCCCCAGTAAATCTTTATACATTTCAAGAGGAATGATAGTAGATTTTATCTCGCTTCTAAACCCGTATTTCTGGCGAATTTCCATAATTTCATTTTCTAATGCAAACAATTTTGTGGAATCAAGATAAATTGCTGTGAGAATATAAAAAACACTTGCTCCTGTCGGGATTTTGTTTCCAGTTGCATCAGTTTCAAAAGGTTTTCCCGGATCTCCCGATTCATCTATAAAAATGTAGTGCTGTATATTTGCCATAGTTTTAATGCTTTAGTGTTTTTATTTCGTTAAATCCCCTAAACCAACGCTCAACGCTTTGGCGATTTTTTGGACAGTATTAATAGTCGGGCTTTGTATTCCGCCTGCTTAAATTTTAACAATAAAACCACAAATCCTCAATCAAAAAATTGAGGAAATGGGGAGTCTCGAGAGACATTTAATCAATTCAATTCTAAGTACTGACCTTCGCTGATTATCTCAACATTTCCATTGATAACCTTAAGCGCTGATTGGTCATCAAGAGCGTACACCTTCCTTGTCATTCCTTTTACCGCTTCTCGAATATTTTCTTCTCGAAGTTTGAGAAAGTGTGGGGAGTTCAAATGTGGTAGAAAATAAAAATTTACATAATTAAGCCCCGGCATATCTTCTGTTTTATCAAAATCCTCTCCATATACCACCTGAGATATTTTGAGGGCTAGGTCGGGATTCGTTATCATGCTTCCTGCGCTTGATCCCACATAAACTTTAGTCTCTAAAAGTTTAGGCAAAAGCCAAGTTAGACCAGATTTATTTAACCATTCCATGAGGTAATATGTATTTCCTCCTTCAAAAAATAATATATCCGCCTCTTCCATTTTCGGTCTCCAGATTTTCTCTAAAACAGCAGAAATATCAGCAATATCTATTGATTTAAAATTCTGCTTCTTAAGATTGATGAGGTCGTCGATAAACCAACCTTTGTCTCCGACCTCCACATTGGAAGCAGTGGGAATGAAAACTAGAGAAGTATTCTCTGGCTTCTTGCCAACCATGTCAAACAGAGCATTCGCTATAGATTTATTTATGAGTCCACCTGATGTCAAAAGTAATTTCATATTAAAATATATGTGTAATACATAGCCATGCCGTGGCCTTGACGAAAGCTGGCTGCCGGGCTTGGATTCGAACCAAGATGAGTGGATTCAGAGTCCACTATCCTACCGTTAGATGACCCGGCAATTCGGGAAACAAATACGCACGCTATAAAAGGTTTTCATCAAGCCATTTTCTTCCCTGTCCAGATTTTAAAAATATTTCTCGTTGTCTTGCTTCGTTAAGCGTATCTTTATTTTCAATATACACAATTTTCTTCTGCAAAATAAAATTCTATTCAAAAATTTTTGACTCAAGTTCTTTCGCTTTTTCCGCAAAAAAATCTTTCAATTCTTCAGTTGAAGATAATAAGCCGCAAGCGCCGTGCCGCCGGTTAAATAAAAATCAGCCAAATTCGGCTCCTCCGCAACGGCCTTAATAATTTTTTTTTGGGCCTCGTTTAAAACAGCCTGTTCCATAATAGAAGTTCAAAAAAAGCCCGACGATCGTTCGGAATTTTTAATTGCGCGAGATGCTTTTTAAGTTCTTCGCGATTGATTTTTTCTTCTCCCAGTCCGTAATTTATCAGCCGCTCTAAACGCCAAATCGGGTCAGCTTGCGCCTGCTTGTTATATTCGTCTTGTTTGTAATCCCAAGTCATATAAAAAACAGTAGCAAATTTTAAAAGAGAAATTAAGCTTATTTAATCCTTCAAATATCTAAAGGTGGCGATAAGAGACGAGATAACGCCTAAAAACGCGCCGCCTATGACAAGAATCAAAAAGAACCGGAGAAAATTCGCCAGATAATAGTCGTAAATATTCGGTCCGCCGAAAAAAGCCAAAGTTTTCGGCCCCAGCCAATAAGTAAGCGGCAGAAATATTATGAGCGCGATAAATCCCGAAATCAAGCCGTAAAGCGCTCCTTCAAACAAAAACGGCCCCCGAACGAAATTATTGCTCGCGCCAACCAGCCGCATCACCTTAATTTCTTCCCGACTGTTGTAAATGGCGAGCCGGATAGTGTTGAATGTCACGGAAACGGCGATAAACGCCAAAATCAAACCTGCTATAAAACCGGTTCTTTGCGAAACATCCAAAATTTCTGAAAGCCGTTCAATAACGGCTTTGTTTTGGTAATAATTTATTTTCTCAATCGCGCCGCTGAATTCTCCTTCGTTCAAAAATTTGCTTATCGCTTCGTAATAAGCCGGGTCTTTCGCTTTTATGTTTATGTTCGCCTTAAACGGATTTGAACCGAGCTCGTCAAGCGATTGAATGATAAGCGCGTTATTTTTGTGTTTTTCCCTGAATTCGTCAAGAGCCCTTTGCCTTGAAACATAATCCGCTTCTTTCACCTGCGGAAGCGAGGACAAAATTTCTTTAACGGCGATTATGTCTTTTTCTTCGGTCGCGTCTTTAAAATAAACGCTTATGTCAACTTTGTTTTTAATTCTTTCCAGAGTTGAATTGAACAACGCGCTTGAAAATATAAGCGAACCAATGACAAATAAAGCCAAAACCATCGTGAAAATGGCGGCAATGGAAATCCAGCCGTTCCGCCAGAATCCAATCAGCCCATATTTTAAAATTCTTTTTAATTGACTGTTCATATAAGATACGCCCCCGTATGATTATCTCTGACTATTTTTCCTTTCTCCAGAGTTATTACCCGTTTTTGCAAAGAATTGACGATGTCTTTATTGTGAGTGGTCAAGATAACGGTTGTTCCCATTTCGTTTATTTTTATCAGCAAGTCAACAATGTCTTTTGTGTTGAGAGGGTCGAGATTTCCGGTCGGCTCGTCGGCCAGAATCACATCGGGATGATTGACAATGGCTCTCGCGATGGCGACCCGCTGGCGTTCGCCGGCCGAAAGGTCGCTTGGAAAATAAGAAGTCTTATTACCCAATCCGACCAACTCAAGAATCTGAAAAGTGTCGGCTTCAATCTCTTTATCCGTATGATGATCGGCTATTTCAAGAATAAAGGCGATATTTTCAAAAACGGTTTTTGTCGGAAGAAGCTTGAAATCCTGAAAAATCGCCCCCATTTTTCTTCTTATTTTATACAAATCGCCGAGCGAAAGCGCGTGGACATCGGCGGATTCAAAAAAAACATTGCCCGAACTCGGTTTTTCTTCAGCCATAAGCAGTTTTAAAAGCGTAGTCTTGCCCGCGCCCGAAGCTCCAATAATAGAAACAAACTCTTTCGGCTTGATGTGGAACGAGACATTGTCCAGGGCGATGGAATCATGAGTGTAAATTTTTGAAACTTCCTGGAATTCAATCATTTGATTATTTTACTCCGCTTTCAAAAAATCGTCAATTTCGCCGGCTAAAACTTTTTCAACATTGCCGGTTTCAACATTGGTGCGGTGGTCTTTGACAAGCCGATAAGGATGAAAAACATAAGAGCGGATTTGATGCCCCCACTCTATTTTTTGGGGAATTTCGCCCTTCAACGCCTTTTTTTCCTTTTCTGTTTCTTCCGCTTTTAATTTAAGAAGCTTTGAGCTTAAAATTTCCATCGCCTTTTGGCGGTTCATTTCCTGGCTTCTTTCGGAATCGCACTTAACCTGAATTTTGCTCGGCTTATGAAAAATCTGGACTGCGGTTTCTCTTTTATTGACATTCTGACCGCCGGGGCCGGAAGAACGGGTGAATCTGATTTCCAAATCCGCCGGATTGATTTCAACTTCTTTCGGAAGAATAATTCTGGGAACAATCTCAACCAAAGCGAAAGAAGTATGGCGAAGTTTTTTCGGAGAAAAAGGAGAAATCCTGACTAAGCGGTGCACGCCGGCTTCATTTTTAAGCCAGCCGTAAGCAAATTTCCCTTTTATTTCAAAAGTGATGTTTTTGTATCCGCCGAATTCATTTTTATGCTGGTCTAAAATCTTCGCTTCAAAATTATGCCTCTTCGCCCACTGATGGTACATTTTAAGCAAAATGCCCGTCCAATCTTCGGCGTCGTCTCCGCCCGCGCCGGCGTAAATGGAAACAATGGCGTCGCGCTCGTCGTATTCGCCGCTAAGCGAAGACTTGTTTTTTATTTTTTCAAAATAATTCAAAAGCGTTTCGTAATTTTTTTCCAATTCAGCGGCGTTTTCTTCCTCTTCTTCGGTTGCGGCGAGGTCTTCCAAAGCCAAAACTTCGTCCAAAAGACGGTCAATTGGCTTAATTTCTTCTTCAAGATTTTTTATTTCTTTAAGCAATTCCTTGCTTCTTGCCTGGTCGGCCCAAATTTCCGGGTCATCTAACTCTTCTTTCAACTCCAAAAAACGCTTCTTTTTGGAAGCCAGGTCAAAGACGGCCAGCTAAATGGCTGACCTCATTTCGCAAAGATTCAATCTTTGATTTAAAATTTTCATTCATAAATTTTAGTTGCGGGACCGGGATTTGCACCCGGGGCTTGGGGTTATGAGCCCCACGAGATACTACTTCTCCATCCCGCTAATTGCAAATATAGCAAAAATTTTTTAGAATTGCCACTATCCGCCCATAGCTCAATTGGCAGAGCAGGGGCCTCTTAAGCCCAAGGTTCTAGGTTCAATTCCTAGTGGGCGGATATGGAAAAATTAGGCAGTAAAAATGAATTGGCAGTTTTGCATCTTGAAAGGAAGAAAAAATTTTAATCCGAGAATCCATATAATTTAGGCCGTAAAAACAGCAGAAATACTGGTTTTTTGTTTGGGCTTGACTTTTGTAGCCGACTATACTATACTTGCCGTACCGCATTATGGAACGGAGCCGGGAATAACCCCGACACGGAATCTGTAGCGGAAACAAGAAAGGAGAGTTTGACATGTACGTCATCTGGTTGAAGAACGACGTAGAGAAACGGCTAGCGGCTCTCAAGGAGCAGGGACTTCTGGGAGACGTCGAGGTGAAAACCCACTCCAACTCGGGCAAGAAGTACCTTAACATCTATGAGGACGTTTTCGACCCGACGATGGACGCGCTCAACATCCCCGAAGAGCTCATCGAGAAAGTGACGCTCAGGGATCGGATCTATCGGGGATTCCGCATGGAGGGCATCTACCGCAACGAGGGCGCGACCCTGATGGTGAAGACCGAAGGCAGGACGCGCTCGGACATGATGGGGAACTACATCGAGCATGAAGAGTGGCAGGACATCAGTGTCGCCGCTCCGAACCTGGAAAAGCTGAGGATTATCTACACACTCGTGCGGCAGAACAAGCTCTCTCCCGAGGAGAACTGGGACGACGTTCAGAAATTTCCCCTTTCCGCCGGCGCGCCCACCGAGACCGAAACGAAGACCATCGCCTAGCACCAACAAGGACTGAGCAGACCAACTGCTCCCCGCTATATCTTAGCGGGCTTTTTCTTTTTATGAATTACAACTATGGAGGTTGAACCTCAATAGTGATTTTTTATTTTATTTTTGACTTTTGACCTTTATAATACGGTATGCCCGAACTCCCGGAAGTTCAAACAATTGTTTCTGATTTAAACAAGATATTGCCCGGACTGAAAATCACCGATGTCTGGACCGATTGGTTTAAAAATTTTAAAAAAGAACTCGTCGGCAAAAAAATTTTAAATCTCAAAAGAAGGGCGAAGTTTATTTTAATAAATTTAAGCGGCAATAAAACTCTCATTATTCATCAAAAACTTACCGGCCATCTTTTATACGGAAAATGGAAATGGAAAGAAAACGGCTGGATGAGCGTTCTGTCCGGCCCGATTCAAAACGACCCCCGTAATCGTTTTCTGCATTTAATTTTATTTTTTTCCAACGGCTTTGAGCTTGCTCTTTCCGATTTGCGAAAATTCGCCAAAGTTTTAATTTGGAATACCGACGAATTGGAAAATTTAAAAGAATTGAAGGAATTGGGGCCGGAGCCGCTTGAATCGGATTTTACTTTTGAAAAATTCAAAAAAGCTTTGGTCAACACAAGGAGAAAAATAAAACAGGTTTTGATGGACCAAAGAGCGATTGCCGGCATTGGCAATATTTATTCCGACGAAATTCTGTGGAAAGCCGGAGTTCATCCCTTAAAACCCGCTCAAAAATTAAGCGAAAAAGAATTAAAAGAAATTTACAAAGCTATTCCAAAAGTTTTAAATCTCGCGATTCAATCCAAGGGAGACTCAATATCCGATTACCGCCGTCCTTCGGGCGAAAAAGGCGGATATCAAAACATTCAAAACGCCTATCAAATGGACGGAACAAAATGCAAAAACAAAGACGGCGGAATAATTAAAAGAATAAAAATCAGCGGCCGCTCGGCTCATTTCTGCCCAGTTCATCAAAAAATTTAGAAATTTATTTAACGATAACCACTCCTTGCGAGCCCGGACCCAAATGGTCGTGATAACTCCAAGTTCCGGCAACATTAAAAACAAATTCATAAGCTTCGTTGGGAGGAATTCCGCGGCAAGCGTCAAAAGCGCTGCCAATACATCCGCCTTTCTCGGGATATTGAGCGTGAGTCGGGTGAAAAGCCGACGCCGGCCAAGATTCTCTAGAAGATTTATTGTACCAGCGGACAATCATTCCTTTTTCAGCTTCAATTTTTGAGGGTTCAAAACCATTGTCAGTGATTGTAATTTCGCGAATCTTAGAAAGAGGAACCGCTTCAATTTTTAACTGGGGCGTTTCTATTTTTATTTTTGGAGTTTCAATTTTTTTCTCAATTCTTTTTTCAAATCTTTCTTTTGATTCTTCAATAACCCTCTCAATAACCGGTTTTGCCGCCTCGGGGACCTGTTCCATTACTTTATTCAAAACATCTTCTTGCCTTTTGGCGAGAAAATTTAATTTTTCTTCTATGTCGGAAGGCAGTTTCTTTCCATCTTTTTCCAATTTCCGCGCTTCTCTCATCGCCTCGTCGGAAAACTTATTCAATCTGTCTTTCGCCTTGTTTATCGCATTGGGAGAAATATTTTTCTTTTTTGAAATCTTTTCCAATTCAGCCAAGCGCTCTTCCGCGTATTGAATCTTTATTCTTATTTTCGCTTTCTCCCTAAAAGTAAAAAGATTCATTCTCGCCCATTCGCCCAACCGGTCAAAAAAATAAAAGGGGCTGTCGGGAGAAAGTCCGGGACCCGTCAATTTATTAAAATCTTGGCCGTAAGAAAATATTGGAACTAAAAATAAAATGAATATGGCTATTAAAATTTTATTTTTCTTCATTTGAACAGCATAAAAGAAATTACCGGCAAAACAAAAAAAGTTTTCCCCAAAAAACGCAAAGCCGAAGGAATGGCTTGCTCCATACTAAGTCTTTAGTGAGCGCCTTTTCCTCCGGCAATTTCAAGAATAACAAAATTTCAGGAATAATAAAAACGCAAGACCCCCATTGCTGGGGGTTTTACGCAGACTTAGTAAAGGTATGTGCCTGCCTAGACACTCACATTGAAGAATATAGCAAATTTGTTTTTAAAAGTCAAATTAAAATCTTTTTTCAACGACTTCCCAGTCAATTGCCTTGAAAAATCGCTCAATATAATCGGCTTTTTTAAGGCCATAATCAAGCATATAGGCATGTTCAAAAACATCCATTACCAATACGGGCAAAGCGCCGGAAAGATGGCCGACATCATGCTCGTTTATCCAAACATTGAAAAGCCGGCCGGCCTTTTGGTCAAAATACAACATAACCCAGCCAATCCCCCGCATCGCTCCCATTGATTTAAAATCTTTCTCCCACATTTCATAAGAGCCAAATTCCTGAATGATTTTTTTGAATAATTCGGAATTTTTATCCATTTCCCTGGGCTCTTTCGCCAGATTTTCAAAATAATATTCATGAAGCCGCATTCCGTTAAATTCCCAGCCGAAACGGCGATTAAGTTCGGCGAATTCCGGAGTTCTAAATTTTCCTTCTTTTTCAAATCCTTTTAAAATTTCATCAAGCTTGTTGGTGTTATTCACATAACCCTGATAAAGAATGAAATGGTTTTTCAACAACTGGTCGCTAAAACCGTTCAGCCCGATTAAGCGTTCAAAATTTTTTGCTTCATAAGCCATGTTTTAAATCTTGCCCACAAGTTTTAATCCGGGCTTTAAAGTTTTTTTGCCTGGAGTCCAGCTTGCCGGACAAACCTGGCCTTTGTGCTCCCTGACGAATTTTGCCGCCTGAAGTTTGCGCAAAAGTTCTTCCGCGCTCCGTCCGATGCTGTTGTCGTTCATTTCAAAAGCCCGCAAAATTCCATCGGGGTCAATTATAAAACTGCCTCTTAAAGAAAGTCCTTCCTCTTCTATGTAAGTGCCGAACTCCTGACAAAGTTTTCCGGTCGGGTCGGCGAGCATTGGATATTTAACTTTTTTAATGGCCGGAGAAACATCATGCCACGCTTTATGGACAAAAACCGTATCCGCGCTGACGCTTAAAATTTCCGCTCCCGCTTTTTTAAATTCATTATAATATTGGGCGGCTTCCTCAAGTTCTGTCGGACAAACAAAAGTGAAATCAGCCGGATAAAAAATCAAAACCAGCCATTTCCCTTTATATTGGGAAAGCTTAATCTTCTTGATTTCGTCGTTATGATAGGCTTCAAGCTCAAAATCCTGAATTTTTTGTCCGATTTTTATCATATTAATTCTTCAACTTCACGTCTTCCTTCTTCCAATTCTCTTTTTTGTTCTTCGTCTTTACGCAAAAGCAGGGCTTGAAATTCGCCGATATGAGTTTTTTCTTCTTTTGCGATTTCAAGAAAAACCTTTTTAATGTCTTCGTCACCGGCCGCGCTGTACAATTGCTCATAAAGATTGACGGCGTCAAGCTCCGCGCTTATGGCAACGCGGAGAATTTCTTTATCCGTATCCTCTTTTTTAACTTTTCCCAAATCAATTGGAATTCTTGAAAGCATAATGATATTTTATCTAATTCTAAAAAAAAATCTTAAAAAAGACAAGAAAAATATGAGCGCGCTCGTCAGAACAACCATCGGACCCGAGGGAAAACCGAAAATTTTGGAAGCGAATAATCCCAAAACAACGCTTGCTACGCCGAAAACAACGCTTAAAACGCCGTATTCATTCAAACTCCGGCTTAAATTTTTGGCGGCGGCGGGCGGTATGATGACGAGAGCGCCCATTAAAAGCGCGCCGACGATTTTTATGCCAAGCGCGGTGATAACGGCGACCATAATTAAAAAAAATAAATTAATCATTTCAATCTTAACGCCGTTAGCTTTCGCGAAATCCTCCGAGATTATTCCCATCATGACTTGCCGAGAAATTCTAAAAATAAGAATTAAAACCGCCAAAGCCAAGCCGGCTGAAATTATTGTTCCTAAAATCGTTGCTTCGGAAATGTTGCCGAACAACGCCTCAAACAATTCCGGCTCGGGAGTGATTAAAATGCCGAGCGCCAAACCCAAGGTAAAAATAACGCCGACTAGCGCTTCGGTGTAAATTTTTGTTTTATGTTCTAAAAACCAGATGGCAAACGCGCCAAAAGCCAAAAATACAAAAGCGCCGACAAAAGGATTTGCCTGCAACAAAAAAGCGATGCCCATTCCCGGAAGAGCGATGTGAGTAAACGCGTCGCCAACCAGAGCCATCCGGCGCAAAACCATAAAAGAACCCAAATAAGAAGCCGCGCTGGCGACAAAAATCCCGGTAATCAAGCTTAAAATAAAAACAAAATCAAGCATATTATTTCTACCTAAAATTATTTGTGCGCGTGAGCATAAACGCCGGAATGACCGAATAATTTGACCAAAATCTCCGGACTTAACGCTTGCTGGGGTTGTCCGCTGCAAATCATTGTTTTATTCAGGCAAATAACCAGGTCGGCGTATTCATAAACAATATGGATATCGTGAGTTATAAAAACAATCGTCAAATCGTATTTTTTATGAAGCTCGTGGAGAAAATGATAAATCGTCTCCTCCCCTCCGATGTCTATTCCCGAAGTCGGCTCGTCAAAAAGCAAAACATTCGGTTCGCCGAGCATAGACCAGCCGATTAAAATTCTCTGAAGCTCTCCGCCGGAGAGCGTTCCCAAAAGAGAAGACAAAACATGATGCTTTAAATGGTGTTCATCTCCCTTGAAACCCACCGCTTCTAAAACATCGTATATTTTTTCATCGGAACTAGTTTTAAATTTAAAAAATTCATAAACGCTCAAAGGCAAATCTCTTTCAATAGTCAGGCGTTGCGGCACATAGCTTATTTTTGCGTCTTTTTGCCACGAAATTTCGCCCTTATAATCAATAAGACCGAGAAGCGCTCTGAATAAAACGGTTTTTCCCGCGCCGTTGGGACCGACAATCGCGCTCATCGTTCCTTTTTTTATTTCAAAATTCAGGTCGCGGATGACATTTGTTCCGTTGAATTTAACGTTTAGTTTATTAACTTTTAAAATAGGGTCGTTCATCGTCTTTATTTTAAACTTATTTTACAAAAAAAGAAGGCGCCCAAGACAGAATCCATGAGCGCCTACCACATCCATACCACATAAAAATCACCGAGAAAGCGGAGACAACACCAAGCGAACAAATCTCAACATAGCTAATTTAAAATCACTATATTGAGATACCGGCTCTTGACTCATCCAGCAAACTTCAAAACCACAGATGCCACTCGTGGGCCTCATTATTACTATATGGCCCTTTTTAACCGGGTAATCACTTCTACTAGCAACAATTATCCCCCCTTTATACAAGACATCCACAAAGAAATTCTTCCCCTCCTGTATCCAATCCCTCGTGCCCATCACCACCCCTCTTATTTTATTCCGTTTTTTACTTCCATTGTAGTTGAAAACGGATAATTTGCGATTGCCTTTTCAACTACTGGCAGGAAAACATAAGAAGAAGGCAGTAAAAGAAGTATAAAAATTGTTAAACCGCCAATCAACCCAATGACAATACCACACGCTAATTCCATCTCTCTCTCCTCTCTCTAAGCTTCAACCTGAAAATAGAAAAACCAATAGTATTATCGCCCGCTAACCACTAACTATCATTATCGCGATATTCCTTTTTTTTCTTCAAAAGAACCAAAAAATACGTAGTAATTTTAGCAAAATTAAATATCTTTGTCAAGCCCAATTATTTATTTTATTTTGCGCCCATGAAGAATTGAACTTCAGGCCTCTTTCATGTCAAGAAAGCGCTCTGCCACTGAGCTATGGGCGCGACGCCTTTTGCAAATAATTATAAGCCGACAAAGCCGCTTTCGCGCCCTCGGCCGCCGCCACAACGCATTGTTTGTATTTTATGTCGGTCACATCGCCGGCGGCAAAAATTCCTTCAACCGAAGTTTGATTTGTTTTGTGGTCAATCGCTATTTCGCCCTGCTGATTTAATTCAAGAAAATCCTTAACAAATCCGGCGCTCGGCGTTTGCCCGACATTAACAAAAATTCCCTTAACTTTCAATTCTTTTTCTTCGCCGGAAATTCTGTCTTTGTAAACCAAGCCGTCAACAAACTTATCGCCTGCGACTTTTAATGTCTGGGCGTTAACGATAAATTCAACCTTGCCGGTTTTTTTCAATTTTTCCTGGGTTTCTTCGTCTCCGATTATTTTTGGCCCGAATTCCAAAACATAAATTAGCGACGCGTAGGGAACGGAATCCGTTGCCGACTCCAAACCGGAATTTCCTCCGCCAACAACAGCCACCGGAACTTCCTGAAACAAAGGAGCGTCGCAAATGGAACAATAACTGACGCCCTTTCCGGTCAATTCTTTCTCGCCCGGAACATTCAACGGCCGCGGATGTTTGCCTGAAGCGATGATTATTGTTTTGGTTTGATATTTTTCGCCATCATGGGTTTCTATTTCAAAAATTTTATCAATTTTCAGAACGCTTTTTACAAGTTTTTTCTCCTTAATTTCAGCGCCTAACGCCAATGCCTGCTCTTCCATTTTTTTCACCAATTCCGGACCGGAAATTGAAACGAAACCGGGATAATTCTCAATGCTGTCCGTAAGCAAACTTTGTCCTCCGACTTTATCGGTCAACAAAATAAAATTCAATTTTTTTCTGGCGGCGTAAATCGCGGCGCTCAATCCCGCGCTCGCCCCGCCGATAATAACTAAATCATAAACCATAATTTTAACTTTTAGCTTTTGAATTTTGAATTTAACATTCTACCATTTTCGCCAATAAAATAAAGCTCTTCGCAGAGGCAAAATGCCGAGCAAATATCTCAAATTCGCGAGTCTTCTCATCCAAATCGCCGGCAACCCCCAAATTTTAAACCAGCCCAAATCAGCCACTCCGTAATTTTTTCCAAGCGGCATGATAAAACCGAATTTCTTCGGATGAAATTTGTAAATTCTCCGGCCATGAATCAAACGCTTAATCGTATAAGCGATATAACTTCCCTGCCAGACGGCGTTTTGAGCGGTCATCGCCAAGGGCTTTCCTTCAAAATCTTTAAAGCAGGAAATATCTCCGACGGCAAAAACATTTTGGAAATCGGGGATTCTTAAATATTCGTCAACGGAAACCAATCCTTTTTTTTCCAATTTAATGTTTAATTTTTCCGTTATGCCGCAAGCTTTTACTCCGACGGTCCAAATCAAAAAATCATAAGGAATAATTTCGCCTTGTTTGTTGATAGCCTCTCCTTTTTTTGCCTCAACAATCGTATTGTTTGTCGTTATCTTCACTCCCAGATTTTCCAATCTTCGCAAAACCCTGTTTCTCGCAAAATCGCTCAATTGCGAAAGAATATTCGGCGCTCCCTCCATTATTTCAATGGAAATGTTTTTTTGAGGATGAGAATGAATCTTGGCAAGACGAGAAACGGTTTCCGCCAAATTTGCCCCCACTTCGCATCCGGTCACACCCCCTCCAACAATCAAAATTTTAATCGGTTCGTATTTCGCCTTTTTAAAAAAGAGCTCGTCAATAATATTTCTGATGTTGAGGGCGTCTTGAACGGTTTTAAAAGGATAGGCGAATTCTTTAAGCGATGAATTGCCGAAATATTCCGTTTCGCTTCCCAAAGCCAAAATCAAATAATCGTAATCAATTTTCGCGCCGGATTTGGTTATAACCTCGTTTTGTTTAAGATTGATTTTAATCGCTTCGTCAACGACTAATTTAAAATTTTTCTTGTTTTTTCCGCCAGAAAAGGCGGATCCGCCTTCGGTGGAAAAAATTTCGTAAAGCGGAATAGCGAAACGATGAGACTCTTTTTCATAAAATTCCCGCGTAATGTCGTCTCCTTTTTGGAAATAAATCAATTTATAATACTCCGGCGGAAAATAATGCCATCCGGTTTTGTCAATCAAGGTAATTTCCAAATCGGCGTAATTATGCCGGACTAAATCCAATCCCGCCCTCAACCCGCCGAATCCTCCGCCAATAATTAAAACTTTTTTAGGAAAAGGCATAAAATTTTGAGTGTCTTTACGACTGCGCTCGAACTCATTTTATGCGAAATTCCTGAAAAAATCTAATGTTTATATAAAATTATCCGATTTGCTTGTTCAATTCTGCTTCAAGCGCCCTGATAAAATCGCGAATGATTGCTTGATGATCGGCTGGCAAAAAAGTTCCTAGCTCACTGCGGAAATTAATTTTTCTTGAGTCTCCAATAATTTCGTCTTTTATTTCGGTAAGTCGTTTTTTTTGATCAGGCGTGAGCATTCCCCTGCGCATCATGAAGTAAAGATCATAGAAGTCTCGCGGTTTCTTGCGTTCCCGAAGCGCCCCAAAAATTTTTTCTTCCACCATCTCATTTTGCGGCAAGTGAACGACAGTGTAGGTCGGCGCAAAATCATTCGCCACGCTATCCACCTCTCCTTGCATATCCCTGCCGTTGCGCGCCGATATGTTAATTTCAACACCAACTGGCTGATATTCAAGTATTTTAAAAGTCGCTATGCCAAAATATCCTCCAATCGAAACATCTGATTTTGCCCCTATCTCAACTTTGATCCCGGCTCGCTCCATATTCGCCAACACCTTCACAAACAATCCCTCTACAAAAGATTTTGTTTGGCTCGGTGGAACCATAAATAGGGAAAAATCCAAATCTTCTGAAAAACGCGGACTGCCGTAAATTATTCGAAGCGCCGTACCGCCCTTGAAAAGCATTCGTTCCGCCCCCGGCAACTTATAGAGCTCTCCTAAAAAAACTTGCTGAAAATATTCACGGACTATGTTCGGAAACACGCCGGTTTGCTGTTGCCGCGCCAATTTTTCGAGCGCTTCAATAGTAATCATTGCAAGGTTGTTTTTACGATGCTTATAAGTTTAGAATTGCCGAACAATTTTGCGTAACGCAGGGCTTTTTCGGGGTTGATTTTTTCTTTATCAAGTCGGGAAATCGGTTTTAACCCGCCAAGCATACGAAAATAATTGGAATCAACAAACGCTTTTTCCGGATCGGCAATTATAAAACTAAATCCTTTTTGTTTCTGGATTTCATAGCCGGTAAAGGCCGATTTTTTTATTTTGCGGTAAGAAAAAATCTTGCCTAATGTTTCAAATCGGCGGGTGGCTTTTACGGCAACCGAGGTGATTTCATACACTGTTTCGGGGATAACTCCGTGGTATGAAAGCGCAAATTCTAAAGAAACATATGACGGAGCATAGATTTTATTAGCCATATACAAGTCAGGAACTTGCTCGTCAGACAATTTATATAAGCCACGCTTAATTTGTAAAACAAACCCCCGCTTCTTGTATCTATAGAGTAAAGCAGACGCGGCAACCGCAGACACTCCAAAAAGAGTACGAATATTAATAGCGGTAAATATGGGGAGTTTTTTATCCTTTATTTTAGCTGCAAAAGTTGTTTGGTTCACTAATTTGACCATATTGTCAAATTACCAAAACGAGTTAAAAATGTCAATTTCGTTGCCTTTTTGCGCCAAGCTTTTAAATTGGAATAAAAGCGAAGCGGCAATAACTGGGAGTTGAGGGGAAAATTTTTTCCCGCGAGCCCTGCCTGCGGCAGGCAAGCGTCCGCGAAGCCCCGCTGCCCGCGAAATAGCTGGTCAAAAATCGGGAGATCTAATCTTAAAGCCCCCTGCCAGAATCGAACTGACGTATGTGGTTTACAAAACCACTGTTCTACCACTGAACTAAAGGGGCTCTGGCTATGGCGGGCAGGTCTGCCGTTGAGCTAGGGTGGCTTACCGCTTATCTTTGTCGTTGTTGTTCTTCCAATCGCTCATCTCTTTCATAAATTCCGAAGAATGCTCTCCGTTCATTGAGTTGATTTTCCTCTTGCCGCGCAAATAATCAATCCGTTCCAAAAGAAAATTTTCAATTTTTAAAACCAAAATCCGCAGTCTTCTTAAGAAAAATTCAAGAAATTTAAGAAATTCCGGATGTCCCAAGATTTTTTTGAAATTGTCGGAAACTATCCGCAGTTTCGCGCCTATCTCGCGCTCAAAAAAACCGGAATTTTCCGCGAGTATTTTTTCAACCGTTATTTTGTCAAGCGACTTTATTTTTTTAATTCCCAAAACAATCGTCAACACCATAGCGGCGAAAGACGCAAAAGAAAGAATACCGAACAGCTCTAAATAATTCATAGTTTATAGTTCAAACCGGCAAAATCTCGCCACTTCAATATTTTCCCCGAATTTCAAAATCGCTTCTTCAACGATTTCCCCGACTTTTTTATCAGGGTCCTTCACGAACGGCTGTTCGTAAAGAGTTATTTCGGCAAAATGGCTTAAAAGTTTCCCTTCAATAATTTTTTCTTTAAGCTCTTTCGACTTGTCAAGCCCTGAAACTTCTTCTTCGTAAATTTTTTTAGTTTCTTGCCTGATTTCTTCGGGAATCAATTCCTTTTTGACAAATTTCGGATTTGAAGCGGCGATGTGCATCGCCAAATCATGGGCTAGTTTTTGAAACAATTCGTTTTTCGCCACAAAATCGGTTTCCGTTCTCAATTCAATCAAAACTCCGACTTTCCTGTTGCTGTGGATATAAGCGTCAACCGCGCCGGAATCTGTTTTGCGTTCGCTTTTTTTAAGAGACACGACCTTGCTTTTTGTTTCCAGAATTTTAAGAGCCTTTTTAAAATCTCCTTTCGCCTCGTCAAGCGCTTTCTTGCAAAGCATTATTGAAACGCCGGTTTGTTCCCGAAGTTGTTTTAAGCTCTCTGCATTCATATTATACTTTTTGAGATTTTTTCCCCTCCAAATACGCCTTTGTCAATTTGCTCAAAAGATATTCAACGCTTGCCGGAGCGGCGTCATTCGCCGGAATCTGGTAATCGGCGTCTTCCAAATCGCAATCGGTGTTCAAAACGGCGATAACCGGAATTTTCTTTCTTTTGGCTTCCCTTACAGCCGTATTTTCTTCTTTTGAATCAATGATTAAAAGAGCCGAGGGCAATTCTTTTATGGTTGTCACTCCGGCAAAAAGTTTTTCCAATCTCGCGAATTCTTTTTCAATTTTAATCCTTTCCTTTTTGCTGGTGATATTCTTGTAATCGGACGATTCTTTTTTTATTTTGATTTCCGCGAAATAATCCATTCTTTTCCGCAAGGTGACGAAATTTGTCAAAAATCCGCCGATCCAACGATTCGCGAAATAAGGCAAATCCGCTTCTTTGGCGTATTTCTCCGCCAAATGTTTGATGGACGGCTTTGTTCCAACGACTAAAATTTGTTTATTTTCCGCTCCAAGCTTTCGCGTAAAATCAGCGGCTTCGTTTAATTTTTCCCTGGTTTTGTCCAAATCAAAGATCTCAACATTGTTTTTCGCGCCAAAGATGAATTCCGCCATTTTTGGATGGCGTTTGCCTCTGGTATACCCGTAATGAACTCCCGCTTTGTACATTTCCTCCAGTTCCGGGTCAATTGTCTTTGGTATTTCTTGTTCTTTTGCTTCCGCCTGCGCGATTGTTTCATCCTCCTCTTCTTCGTTTTCTATTTTTTCTTTATTTTCCACAGCTAAATCCATTCTCATAGTTTATTTATTTTTAAGAATAAATCAACCCCGTTAGAAGTAAGACGCAGAATGCGTCTGCCGATACGCTTGCGTA
>MHMS01000012.1 GCA_001821615.1 Candidatus Niyogibacteria bacterium RIFCSPLOWO2_12_FULL_41_13
ATCTCCGGTATCATTTGAGCTGGAGACTATGGTAGCCTAACTTAACTTTGTGTCCGTTAAATCGGATCTCCGGTATCATTTGAGCTGGAGACTATGGTAGCCTAACTTAACTTTGTGTCCGTTAAATCGGGGGAAGATCATGCCTAATCAAGCATATTTAGGTTTAGTGAAGCATAAAGGCGAATATCACGAAGGACGCTTTGAGCCAATTCTTTCCGCAACGCTTTTTGAAGCCGTGCAGGAAATATTGCGCCGAAAAGCGAAGCCACGAAAAAGCAAACAACGCCACGATTTTCCATTTACCGGACTAATGACTTGCGGCGAATGCGGCTCGGCGATCACGGCGCAATTTTCGCGCGGCAAGTGCGGCGGAATATATCGCTATTATCGTTGCACAAAAAAGAAAGGTGTTTGTTCGCAAAAATATATCCAAGAAAAAGACCTTGCCGCGCAAATTAAGGCACGGCTTCAAAGCGTTGCCCTTTGCGACGAGTGGACGGATAAAATGTTAAAGCAAGTTGATGAGTGGGAAAAAGAGCAAAATCACTCGTCGCAAAAGTTTGTCCAAAATCTGAAAAATAAAATCTCGGAAACGCAAGAGAAACTGGACAAGCTCGTTTCCGCTTACATTGACGGCGACATACCAAAAGAAAACTATTTACCGAAAAAAGAGGAACTGCTAAAGCAAAAAGTTTCTCTTGCGAACGATTTGGAAGATTTTGGACAAACGGGAAAGAATTGGCTCCAACCCTTGCGGGCGTGGATTTTAGATACGAAAAAGGCCAAAAATTTGGCTTCTTCCGAAAACTACGGGGAAATGAAGCGGTTTGTTCAAAAAGTCGGAACGAACCCCAAATTTTTGGACAAATCCATTTCCATTTCTTTTTGCCCGCCGTGGGATTTTATGGCTTTGCGCCTTGCGCAAAGCCCGAATGCCGAGCGGCGAAGCCGCGAGGCAATCCTTTCCCAAAACGGCGAAAGTTGCGATTGGTGGACCTACGGGGGATCGAACCCCGACCCCGGCCATGCCATGGCCGTGTAATGCCATTTTACTATAGGCCCTCTTTGCCCTCACTCCGAGTCGAACGGGGATCTATTCCTTAGGACGGAATTGTTCTGTCCATTGAACTATGAGGGCTCTTCAAAATATTCTTTTTTATGATACTATAACTATCATAAATTCTCAATTTTCAATGGAATACCAAGAACAAGTAATCAAAGCGATTCAAAAAGCCCTGCCGGCGGTGGTGAACATCGCGATAACCAAGGAATTGGAAACGATTGAAAAGGAATTTCCTCTTGGTTTATTCGGTTTTGACCCGAGAATAAGGGAAGAGTTGAAAATTCACCTGAAAGAAGCGCCTCATGACGAAATGGGGCGGATAAAGCTGGGCGGGGGTTCGGGATTTATTGTTTCTTCCGACGGACTCATTATCACGAACCGCCATGTTGTTATTGACCCCAAAGCGAATTATTCGGTAATCGCGTCGGACGGCAAAAAATACGAAGCCAAAATTTTAGCCCAAGACCCGACAAGCGATGTGGCGATTATTAAAATAAACGCGAAAGACCTGCCAACCATTGAACTTGGACAGCGCTCCAGACTAAAATTAGGACAGACGGCTCTTGCAATCGGCTACGCTTTGGGCGAATTTCAAAACACGGTTTCAACCGGCATCATCTCCGGACTTTCAAGATTCATAAGCGCGGCAACCGATTTAAGCGGACACCAGCAAAAATTAAAAGGGCTTATTCAGACCGACGCGGCGATTAATCCCGGAAATTCCGGCGGTCCGCTCGTCAATCTTGAAGGCAGAGTAATAGGCATAAATGTCGCCATTGTTTTCGGAGCGCAAAATATCGGCTTTGCCATTCCGATTGAACGGGCGATAAGAGACCTTGAAGAGATAAAAAGATATTCAAGAATCCGCCGGCCCTTTTTCGGAATCCGCTATGTCCTGATAAGTCCGGAGATGAAAAGCTGGTTAAAACTTCCTTTTGATTACGGCGCGCTGATTGCGGGAGACGGAATACCGCAAAATAAACCGATTATTCCGAAAAGCGCGGCCGACGAAGCGGGCATCAAAGAAGGAGACATTATTATTTCAATAAACAAAAAAAGGATAAATTTTGAAAATTCAATTGAAGACGCCATCAGCGAGGCGAAAGTCGGAGACAAAATTGAAATTGAAATTTACCGCAAGGGAAAAATAACCAAAAAACAAATACAGCTTAAAGAATACCAAGAATAAAATGATTCGCGATATTTATGAAATTTTTAAATTCATTGCAATCGTCGCCTTAATCGTTGCGCCGATCCGGTTTTTCGTCGCCCAGCCATTTATCGTCCAAGGAAGTTCAATGAGCCCAACTTTTGAAAACAGCGATTATCTGGTCATTGACGAGTTAAGCTACAGATTTCGCGAGCCCAAAAGAGGAGAGATGATTGTTTTTAAATATCCGCTTGATAGTTCAAAGTTTTTCATAAAAAGAATTGTTGGGCTCCCGGGAGAAAACATAAGAATGGAAAACAATAAAATTTTTATTCAAAAAGACGGCTTGCCGGAACAAGAGCTGGAGGAAAAATATTTTAAATCCCCGGCATTGACTCTGGCCGGAAACAAAAACAAGTGGTCGCTCAATCAAAACGAATATTTCGTGCTTGGCGACAATCGTTCCAACAGTTCCGACTCGCGTTATTTCGGCTTGCTTGACAAAAAATTCATCATCGGCCGAGCCTGGTTGCGGCTCTGGCCGCTCAATGAAATTGATTATCTTCCCGGTTATTATAAATTTAAAATTTAGAATTTAAAATTTAAAATTTAAAATTGTTTTTATGTCAAGAACAAAAAAAGAAACAATTCAATCTGTCAAAGGAATGCGCGATATTTTCGGCGAGATTTTAAACTACCATCAATATATAGAAAAAAAAGCCAGGGAAATCGCCTCTTTTTACGGCTTTCTGGAAATTGAAACTCCGGTTGTTGAAAAAGCCGAACTTTTTATCAAAAGCGAAGAACAAGGAAATCCGGTGGTGGAAAAAGAAATGTACTCTTTTCGGACAAAGGGAGGAGATTTTCTGGCTTTGCGGCCGGACAACACTCCTTCAATAATCAGGGCTTATTTTGAAAACGGATTTCAGGGCTGGCCCCAGCCTGTCCTGCTCTCTTACGGCGGCCTTTTCTATCGCCACGAAAGTCCCCAACAAGGAAGATACCGCGAGTTCAGGCAATTCGGACTTGAAATTTTAGGCGAAACCAAGAGTTTTGCCGACGCTTTTATAATCTATGTTTTTTGCAATATCTTAAAGGATTTGGGCTTTAAAAATTTCATCGTGCATCTCAATTCGCTCGGCGACAAGACTTGCCAAAAACAGCACAGAAGAGAACTTGTAAGTTTTTTAAGGAGGAAAAAAAATTATTTATGCGCGGAATGCAAAAAAAGGGCGAAGACAAATCCTCTTAAATTTTTTGACTGCAAAAATCCGAAATGCCAAGAACTGAAAAGCCAGGCGCCTTTAATCATCAATTATCTCTGCGACGAGTGTAAAAGCCACTTTAAAGAAACCGTGGAAATTTTGGACGAACTTTCTATCCCCTATTATCTGGACTCAACGCTGGTGCGGGGGCTTGATTATTATTCGCGCACTGTTTTTGAAATTTTTTCAAAAGAAGCGGAACCTAACCTCGCCTTGTCTTTATGCGGCGGAGGACGATATGATTATTTGGCGAAAATGCTCGGCTTTAAAGATTTGGCGGGTATCGGCGGAGCTTTCGGCCAGGAAAGAATCGCCGAGCTGATGAAGTCAAAAGGATTAAGCCGCGAGCTGGTTATGAAAGAAAAACCGCGGATATTTTTTGCCCAAATCGGCGAAAGCGCCAGAAAAAAAGCGCTGGTTCTCCTGGAAGAATTAAGAAATGAAAAAATTGGCGCGATCCACGGCATTTTCAAAGACAATTTGAGAAACCAGCTTAAAATAGCGGGCGAGCTTCAAATTCCGTACGCCATAATTTTCGGGCAAAAAGAATTGATTGACAAAATGATTATGGTCAGGGATATGAAGACGGGCGGACAAGAAAATATCCCCCAAGAAAAAATGGTCGAATACTTCAAAGAAAAATTAGGAATTAGAAATTAGGAATTAGAAATTTATTATCATATATGGTCGTAGAAATCAGAAAACAGGAAAAAGAAACATCAGCCAGCCTTTTGCGGAGATTTTCAAGAAAAATCAAAGAATCCGGCGTTTTAAACAAAGTCCGTTCACTGCAATTCAAGGTAAGGCCGGATTCCAAAAAAACGAAAAAAGAGGCGGCTTTGCGAAAAATAGCAAGGTTTAAAAAAATAGAATATTTGAAAAAACTTGGTAAGATAAAGCGATTGGCATAATAAAAAATGCGAAATAAGACGGCGGTCGGAATTGATATCGGAAGCTCTCAAATAAAAGTAGTTGCGATGGAGCTCGCGAACGGCTCAAAACCCAAAATTTTGGGCTACGGCTCGGCTTTGAGCCAGGGATTGAAACGCGGAGAAATTATGGACCAAAGAGAACTCGCCGCTTCTTTAAAAAATTGCCTGCAAAAATGCCAAGATTCTTCGGGTTTCCCCGTTGAAGAAGCTTATTTGGCCGTGGACGGAGAAAATTTGAAAAGCTTTCGGGCAAAAGGAGTCGCGATAGTATCCCGGGCTGACGGCGAAATAACGGAATACGACATTGAAAGAGCGATTGAAACGGCGAAAGGAAATCTCGGCCAGCTTATGAATCGCGAAATAATCCATGCCATTGCCGTTTCTTTTAAAATTGACGACAATTTTCAAACTCAAAATCCCATCGGACTCAAAGGAATGCGGCTGGAAGCCGACATTCTTTTTGTGACAACTCTCGGCCGAAATCTGAAAAGCTTGATTAAGGCGCTGGAAATAAACAAGGTGGCGGTTTTAAAAATAATTTCTTCCCCCCTTGCCTCAAGCAGACTGCTTCTTTCAAAAACCCAAAAAGAAGTCGGGGCAATGTTGCTGGATGTGGGCGGGACGACAATGGCCCTTTCGGTTTTTGAAGAGGGCGTGCCAATTTCAATGGAAATCCTGCCTATCGGCTCCGACCACATAAGCCACGACCTTGCCATCGGTTTTCAGATTTCGCTGGAAGAAGCGGAGAATCTCAAAACAAATATCCTGAACAAAAACTGGGGGCGCGAAGAAAAAAGAAAACTGGACGAGATAATTGAAGCGAGGTTTTCAGACATTTTTGAATTGGTTGACCGGCATCTCCGGAAAATCGGAAGGCACGGCCTTCTCCCGTCGGGCGTTATTTTGACGGGAGGCGGGGCGAATATGCCGGGGCTTAGCGAATACGCCAAAAAATTTTTAAAACTGCCTTCAAATATCTATTTGCCAAGAGAAGAATACGACTCCAGCGACGAATCTCTTTATCTCCCCCAATGGTCTTCGGCTATCGGACTTTGTTTCTGGGCGATGGACGACTTGCGGGAAGGAAAACGCTTTGCCTTTTCTCCCCGGCCGTCGTTTGTCCTTAAATGGCTTAGAACCTTGCTTCCTTGATTTATCCCTTAAGAACTCTTTTTTTAATTTTTGACGGGTTAAAAAATTTCACCAATGATTCAAAAATAGTCCTGCAACTTTTATTGTTGTCGCGAGTATAATTGCAGGTATAAATATCTATGGTTAGATAGTTAAGCTCCGGCCAGGTGTGCATGGCTAAATGGGATTCGGCCAAATTTACGATGGCGCTGAATCCGCCGTTTGAAAATTTATGAGAGAGAAGGCCGAGCGCGTGCAATCCGTTTCTTTTTATTGTTTTTAAAATAAAAAGTTCCGTTTGTTTCGCAAAAAGCAGGTTTTTGTTGTTTTTTGTGCAAACCTCGCCGATGATATGAAGGCCGAATACTCTCTTCTCAAATAAATCCCTTTTCATCTCGTTTAATAAAAAATATATTTTAAAAAGAAAGAAAAGTCAATATGTGGATAACAAAAAGTGAAAAGCGAAAGGTGAAAAAGAAAAAATAATTTATCCGAACAATCTTTAAATTTGCGCTTTTTTCTGCTATTTTATTCAGATGCAAGAAAAAAAAGAAAAATTAATTCCTAAGCCGCCCGTAGTGGTTGTGTTAGGGCACATTGACCATGGAAAAACCACCCTCCTTGACCAAATTAAAAAAACAAATCTGGCCGAGAAAGAAATAAGCGGTATCACCCAGCACCTCGGAGCTTACGAAGCGAGCGCGAAAACAAAAGAAGGAAAACAAGGCAAAATCACTTTTCTTGACACTCCGGGACACGAAGCGTTTGAAAAAATAAGGTCGCAGGGCGCGAAAGCGGCGGATTTGGCGATTTTGGTCATAGCCGCCGACGAAGGAATAAAACCCCAGACAAAAGAAGCTCTGCGGACGATAGAAGAAGCAAAAATACCGTTTTTAATAGCTCTCAATAAGATTGACAAACCCGGCTCCGAACCCGAAAGAGTCAAACAAGAATTAGCTTCTTTGGGAATTTTAATTGAGGAATGGGGCGGAAAAATTCCCTTGGTTAAAATTTCCGCCAAAACCGGAGAAGGAATCGCAGAACTTTTGGAAATGATTTTGCTTATGGCGGAAATGGAAGAACTTACGGCTGACCCGGAAAAACCCGGCTCCGGCGTTGTTATTGAAACGGAATCAAATTTTAAAAGAGGCAACGGCGCGCTTCTCCTTATTCAGGAAGGAACTTTGCATCTTGGAAAATTCGTCCTTTTCCCGCAAAGCTATTCTCCCGTCAAAATTTTGGAAGATTTTGCCGGACATCCCGTCAATAAAGCGAGCTTCTCTTCGCCGGTTAGAATCTACGGAATTAAAAACCTGCCGGCGGTCGGCTCCTGGTTCAAGGAGATAAATTCAAAAACCGAAGTCCTGAATTTTCTGGAACAAGAAAAAACAATTGAAATTAAAAAGGAAAAAAAAGAAATCCCGAAGGAATCCGAAAAAATAGCGGTTTATTTGATTTTGAAAGCCGATGCCGGCGGCTCCCTGGAAGCCCTTGAAAATTTGGTTCTCGGGCTTCAGAAGAACTATCCCGAACTGGATTTTAAAATTCTCCGCAAGAGCCTCGGGGATATAAGCGAAGACGATATTAATCTTTCCTCGGTTAAAGAAGGCACAATTATATTGGGCTTTAAAATCAAACCGGAAAAAAGAATGGAAGAGCTTGCCTTAAGATTCAAAACTAAAATCGGCGTTTTTGAGGTCGTATATCAGGCCCTTGATTGGCTGAAAGAAGAAGTCAAATCAAGAATCCCCGAAAAAATAATCGCGACAAAACTGGGCAATGCGAGAATTTTAAAAACATTCGGCAAAAAAAGCGGTAGCCAAATCATCGGCGGAGAGATTATTGAAGGCGTTATTCAAGAAAAATCAAAATTCAAGATATTGAGAAAAAGCAATGTCATCGGGGAAGGCGAAATAACGGAGCTTGAACAAAATAAAATCAAAACAAAAGAAGTAGGGAGCGGGCAATTTGGGGTTTTGGCAAAATCAAAAATAGAAATCGCCCCGAAAGATATTTTGGAAATCTTCAAAGAAGAAAAAGAAAAAAGATTATGAGTGCGAGCTGGCGAGCGGAAAAATTGTCTTCTTGGATTCAAAAAAAAGCCGCCTTTTTTCTTTCCTCAAACATCAGAATCAAAAACGGGATAATCGCCGCAAACCGCGTGGAATTGAATAAAAATTTGACTAAGGCCGCGATTTTAATTACAGTTTATCCAGAGAAGGAGGAAAAAGAAACAATCTCAAAGCTTCGGACTCTTAAAAAAGATTTTACGGAATACATTAAAAAAGATTTCAGAGGAAGGAAATTGCCGAGCTTTGAATTTGCGATTGACGAAGGCGAAAAAAAGAGAATTAAAATTGAAGAACTTTTAGCGCGGTAGCCAAAAAAAGAAAATATGGCCAGATGGCGAAGAGGTAACGCGACGGTCTGCAAAACCGCCATGCGAGGGTTCGAATCCCTCTCTGGCCTCCTTGACGCGCCGAAGCTCCAGCGGAGGCGGTCAGACGCCCGGGTGCTGAAATTGGTAGACAGCCTCGACTTAAAATCGAGTGAGCGAAAGCTCGTGTCGGTTCAAGTCCGACCCCGGGCATTTGACTTGTTTTTTTATTTTTGCTAACTTAAACACAATTAAAGCCGCAGAAAACAGGCACAAAAATAAGACCTGTTGAGGTAAGGTCCAAAAGCTTTTAGCGATTAGCTTACAGTTTTTAGGACACGCAAGCGGCTTAAAGCCGTTTTTTTTATTTAACAATTATCCCAGTAAGACAAAATCGAATGCTAAATCCAGTTTCTTGCGTGGTATAAACATGTTTTATTACAAAATTAAAATTAAGCACAATAATAATCGGGTGTCCGCTTGCGGATTTAGCAAGAAATATTCGATTTAGTCTTACTGGGTATGGCTATCGCAAAACAAAAAAAATCGGAAATAATAAAAGATTTGGAAGACAGAATCAAGAAATCAAACTTGCTCGTTTTTTTGAATTTTCACGGGCTTAAAGTAAAAGACACCCAGAATCTCCGCCGAAAACTGAAAAAAGAGAAGATAGAATACAAGGTGGCGAAAAAAACGCTTATTTCTATTGCGCTTAAAAATTCAACGATTAACCCCGAGAATCTGAATATGGAGGGCGAAGTGGGCGTTTCGCTTTCCCAAACAAAAGAGATTTCCGCTCTGCCGAAAATTCTCGTTAGATTCAAAAAAGAGCATCCGGGAATAAAAATTTTGGGCGGTTTTTTTGAAAAACAATACCTTGACGGAAAAAGAATTGAAGAAATTTCAAAACTGCCGAGTCAGGAAATTATTTACGCGAATTTAGTCGGACAATTGCAATCACCCATTCGGGGCTTTATAAACGCCTTGAACGGGCCAATAAACAATTTTGGTCGAATTATTTATCAAATGTCGCAAAAAAAATAACAATATGAAAGAAGAAAAAAACGACATTCCGGCGAAATTCAAAGACATCGTTGAAAAAATTGAATCAATGAATGTTTTGGATTTGGCCGAACTCGTAAAAATTCTGGAAAAGAAATTCGGTGTCAGCGCCGCAATGCCGATGATGGCGATGCAGGGCGCGGGGCAAGCGGCGACAGAAGGAGAAGCCGTAGTTGCCGAAAAAACCGCCTTTGATGTTGAACTTAAAGAAGCCGGGGGACAGAAAATTCAGGTAATCAAAGTCTTGAAAGAAGCGCTCGGTTTGGGACTTAAAGAAGCGAAAGACATCGTTGACGCCGCGCCGAAAATCGTCAAACAGGGAATGAAAAAACAAGACGCCGAAGAACTGAAAAAGAAATTGGAAGAAGCCGGCGCAAAAGCGGAGCTGAAATAATAAAAAATAAAAAGGGTGGGGAGAAACTAGGTTTCTCACCCACCCTGACTAAAAGCCACCCTAATTCACTTGTCTCCAATTACCCTCCTTGTCTCTTTGGAGTATCTTTCCCTTTGGACTCTCTGGAGGAGTAAAAGTTTCGGAAGTCAAATCGGCCAACCTCTTAGCCAACCCTGTTGGCATGGAATCATTCCCTTTGCCAACGGTCTTTTCCTCGTTAATTGGCTTTTCAGGATCGCCGGGGAAAGGCCCTAAAATGAAGCCTCCATCAGCAGAAGGAGGAGTTTTCTCTTTGAGTTCGTTCGCTTTCTTTTGCTCCTCAGGTTTCTTATTCTCGCCAGCGGGAATTGATTTCTCATAAATCTCTTCTCTCGCCTTTGAAATCTCCCCCTTAAGTTCTTTCTTTTGTCTCATCTCCTCTAAATACGCTTTCCGGGCCATAACTGCCGCTTTGCTCGGCGGATAGCCGGAATTTACAAATTCCTTCTTCTTTTCGGCTATCCATTCCTCATCTGTAGCCTCGGTCGGCGTCGGTTTAGCATCAGAGGATGACGACCTTACGATGCTATGGGAAGAACTCCCTGGGTACCCCCCAAAATAGGGATAACCATAGCCACCGCCTCCTCCATCGCCTCCTCCCTGGGCAACAACAGTATCGTCTCCACGCGAACGCACGAGGGTCGTGATTTCTCCTCTTGGAGCCACCACTACAGTCTCGCCAGAGGAAGAATCTCTGCTAATAACAGGTTTCTTAGTTGGGTTAGTCGTGTTATCTACTAACGCCACCAGGGCGATTCCCCCCATTACTGCTGCGGCGGTGCCCCCGGGCGTATTTAAAATAGACGCCATCGAAGACCCTTTCGTGGTACCGCATCCCCCTGCCACTGCCATAACCATCATCAGCACCAGTAGAATCAATTTTTTCATCTATCTATCCCGTCCTTTCCGGTAAAAGTGGTTTAAAAATTCAAATCAAAGAGCTATTGTTCATAAAAATAATAGCAAATTTAATATTAAAAGTCAAGGTTTTACAAACCCCAAAAATCCCAATAAAATAGCCCCTGTTTTATGATTACAGGGGCTTTTCGAGGGGCTTCTTGACAATTTGAACCTCTTCTCCGGATGGTCCGAAAAAGAGAATTTCTTCCACTCCTTTTGGTATTGTTCCAAAAAAAGTTTTGAGATTTCCCTCTTCTGCCACCACAACCAGATTTTTATCAAAGCGACTCGGGCCAATAAATTGAACCCGGGTTTCCGGCGGTCCTTCAAAGGCAAATTTCTCGCCCGGACCAAGTTGAGGAAGTTCGGAGATTTTAATTTTCGCCGGCGAATCAACTCCTTTCAATTCCAGCGAAAACAAAATTACCTTCTTCTCAAGTCTTCTTTCTTTAATCGCTGTCTCTAACTTTTGGGCCGTCTCTTTAAAAGAGACAAAGTAAATCATAACAACGAAGACGAGAGTGGCTGGAATAACTAAAAATCTTTTCTTTGATAAGACAATTTGTTTT
>MHMS01000013.1 GCA_001821615.1 Candidatus Niyogibacteria bacterium RIFCSPLOWO2_12_FULL_41_13
CCACTTCGCTGCCCATTAAAATATCAAAAATCTTACTCGCTTCTTCGGCGTCTTCAATGGCTATTTTTTTCAAGATCCGGCGGCTCGGGTCCATTGTTGTCTCCCAAAGCTGTTCCGCGTTCATTTCACCCAAGCCCTTGTAGCGCTGAATTGAATAATTCTCTTTCAATTCTTTTAAAATTTTTTCCTTTTCCTGGTCGCTGTAAGCGTAACTAATCGCTTTCCCTTTTTGGATTCTGTAAAGAGGCGGCGTGGCGATGTACAAATAACCGCCTTCAATAACCGGCTGAAAATAGCGATAAAAAAGAGTTAAAAGCAATGTTTTGATATGGGCGCCGTCAACATCGGCGTCGGTTGCGATAACGATTTTATGGTATCTTAATTTTTCCAAATTAAAATCTTTCGCGACAGCCGTGCCTAAAGCGATGATAAGCGCTTTTATTTCTTCGGAAGAAAGCATCTTGTCAATTCTAGCCCTTTCAACATTTAGAATTTTCCCTTTCAAGGGAAGAATCGCCTGAATCTTTCGGTCTCTCGCCATCTTAGAACTATTGTGAACAAAAACTCCGCTAGCTAAAGCAAAATTATGAGTCTCTTCTGCTTCCAAATCATAAACGTCAATTTTTTCTTTTAAAGAAGTAATTTTCTTAATTTTGTGATTGTAATTGACGACCGCCTCTTTAAGTTGGCTCTCGTCGCCATTGAAAAATCTTTCGCAAATGGTGGAAATTTTTATAATACTCTTGTCATTTATCTGCTTTCTTTTCTGATTATAAAGTTCAAAATTTAATTCGCCCGTTTGTTCATAAATTTCCTTCAAAAGCGGCAAGGCTTTATTAAGATAAGTTTTGTTATATGACTCTTTTCTTGTCCTCCTGAATTCAGGCGTCCATTGTTCTTTTGTTTTTTGACTCCGCCATTTTCTCAAGGTTAAACTAGACCATTGTTTTAGAGCATTTTCTCTAAATTCTATCCTTTTTTCGGGATTATTTTTAAAGTATTCGCAAACTTTTTCTGCTTGTTTTATTCTGTTTTCTTCATTGCCCCAATATTTTTTTTGATTTTCGCAAAGTATTTTATTATTTTTTTCCCGATATTCAGAATTATTTTGGTAAAATTCTAAAAATTTCCTCGCCATATAATCTTTATATTCCTTGTTTTGCCATTGCTTCTTTGCTCGCTCGCTCAATATTTTTTTCATCCCCGGCGAATTCATAATTTTCTTGATTTTCTCTAAGTATTCTTTAGTTTGATGCGCCCTCCGGGCCTTTTCTTTCATTTCTGGCCGATGCAATGTATTCTTAAGAAACTTGGTATGATAAAGCAAATGCTCCTCCTTAATCATCCTTATTAAATTATCGGGATTATTATTTAATTTATTAAAATCCAAGTGGTGGATGGTATTTCCTTGTTCTCTTGAATATATTTTTTTTTGCAAATTATATTCATCGGCTAAAAGATGAGTAAAAATCCAATAGTTATTTTTTGGGCTTAAAACCATTTCATATCCTTCAATTGTTATTCTTCCTCCTATTTGAGAAAATTTTTTGCGAAAAGGCATTAATGAATCTCTGGAAATTAAATCCTTAGCTTCTTTGTAAGAACCGTCTCTTAACATAAATCTATGGTCTGGCGTGCAAATAATTTCTTCATTATTATCAAGAATTATTTTAACAACCTCAACATTATTTCTGGTTCTTCTTGGATTTTTTATTAAGCTAATGCCAATTTCACCATCGCTTTTGATGGTATAGCAATAATTCTTAATTCCTTTTTTATTTTCTTCAATTAATTCTTTGAAAGATAAAAATTTTCCATTCGCCAACGCTATCTTGGTATCGCCCGAAAAACATCCCCCGGCCGATTCTCCTTCCACTATGAACAATTCCGCTTCTTCCGGTTTTCTCGTCTGGCAGTCCGCCAGTTTGCCGGGCAAACTCAAACCCTCCAAAATTCCTTTTCTTAAAATCGTTTCTTTGGCGGCTCTTGCCGCTTTTCTCGCTTCCAAAACCAAAAGAACTCTTTCAATAATTGTTTTCGCTTCTTCCGGATGTTCTTCAAGAAAAGCGCCAAACGCCTCGCTGAAAACCGCTTCAACCACGCCCCTCGCTTCGGATGTGCCGAGCCGCGCTTTGGTTTGTCCCTCAAACTGCGGCTCTCTCAATTTAACGGAAATAACCGCCGTCAATCCTTCGCGCGTATCGTCGCCGGTCAAACCTTCTTCTCCCTCTTTAAAAAATTTATTTTTTCTCGCGTAGTCGTTTAAAATCCTCGTCAGCCCCGAGTGAAAGCCGGTAAGATGGCTTCCTCCGTCGGGCGTGTGGATGTTGTTGGCGAAACTTATTTCGCGCAAGCCAAATTCATCAATATATTGAAGAGCAACCTCAACTTGAATTCCGTTTTCCTCTTTTTTGACGTAAAAAATCGTCGGGTTTAAAGGTTTTGCGTTGTGATTAAGATGGCGAACATAAGAACTGATTCCTCCTTCAAAATAAAAAGTTTGCGAATGATGCAAAAGCTGATTTTCTTCGCGCTTGTCGCTCGCTGTGATTTTAAGGCCCGGCGTCAAATACGCCTGCTCTCTTATTCTGCGCGAAATAGCGCCGAAATCGTATTCTATGTCTTTGAAAATCTCGGAATCGGCTTCAAAAAGAATGGAAGTCCCGGAGCCCGAGCACTTTCCGGTTTTTTTTATCGTTGATTGCGCCTTTCCTTTTGAATATTGCTGAACCCACTCTTGTCCGTCGCGGCAAATCCTCGCCTCCATAAATTTTGATAAAGCGTTCACCACCGAAATACCCACGCCGTGCAATCCGCCGGAAACCTTATAGCTTTCTCCGCCGAACTTTCCGCCGGCGTGCAAAGTGCAAATTACCGTTTCCAAAGCCGATTTTTTTGTTTGCGGATGAATGTCAACCGGGATGCCCCGGCCGTCGTCAACAACCATTACTTTGTTTTCCGGCAGCAAAACAACGGAAATATTTTTGGCGTAACCGGCCATCGCTTCGTCAACGCTATTATCCAGAGCTTCCCAAACTAAATGATGCAATCCCTTAGAATCGGTTGAACCAATATACATCGCCGGCCTTTTGCGCACCGGCTCCAGTCCCTCCAAAACATAAATATCTTTGGCTGTGTAAGATTCTTTTTTATTATTTTCGTCTGAAACCATACCCAGTAAGACTAAATCGAATATTTCTTGCTAAATCCGCAAGTGGACATCCGATTATTATTATATTTAATTTTAATTTTGTAATAAAACATGTTTATACCACGCAAGAAACTGGATTTAGCCCCGTCAGACAAAATGGCATAATGAATCGCGGCGTCTTCTCTAAATATCAATGAGTAATATAACCTTGGGGTGTCAACAGAGCTTAATAGATTAATCTGGGGTGGATTCACAGCCGCAATGTCATTTTGTCTGACGGGGTTAGCATTCGATTTTGTCTTACTGGGCATATAAAATTATAGCGAAAAATAAGCAAAAATGAAAGACGGTTGTTTACGCGCCGAGTTCGTATTTTTTCAGCCACAAAACAAAAAGAATTGAAAATGCCAAAAACATAATAATGCCGGCGCTCAACATCGGCGAAGCAAAACTAATATACTGATAGGAAAATCCCGCCCAGAAGGAGCCTAACACTTGGGCAAGCCGAGCCGAGCTTTGGGTTACGCCCAAAACAACGCCGTAATCCTCGCGATGCGACAATTTTGAAATAATCCCTAAAATCGCCGGAGCGCTTAATCCAACGCCAAGGGCGAAAATAGCGAGAAAGAAAAAATAATACGGGACATTGGGCGCAAAAGGCAAAATAACATAACTCAAGGCCGACAAAAATCCTCCAATCAGCAAAATATGAATGTCCTTTAAACGCCGGACTAAAAAAGAAATGCCGGCGATTTGGACAAAGGCGGCCAAGAGTCCGACATAAACGAAAAAATATCCGATTTCTTTCGGCGAGAGTCCGAATTTAAATTTTGTAAAAATCGCAAAAATTGTTTCCAGGTTGGAAAAATTAAATATGCCGATGAAATAAAAAACAATCCAAAACAAAATCAATTTGTGGCGGAAAACATAAGAAAAGCCCTGAAAAAAAGTTTCATGTTTTTTTTCCGCGACAAGCGATTCGGCTGTCAAAGACTCTTTGAGAAAAAAGTAGGCGACCACGCTCGCGATAAAAGAAATAATGCCGGCAATCAAAAACGGCGCCAAGAAATCGGATTGCGGCACATAATCGGTCAGACAAAATTTATAACCCTCAATTAAAAGACAGCCCGGAAAATTCAAAGTTGCTCCGGAAAAATAACTCCCGAGAGCGGGACCGGCGATAAAACCGGCGCCAAAAGCCGCGCCAAAATAACCCATTGCCTTTGTTTTTTTCTCCGCGGGCGTTATGTCCGAAAGATACGCCTGGGCAACTCCGGCGATTGAACCGAAAATTCCGCCGAAAATCCTAACCAGCAAAAGCCACCAGTAAGCAAAGGCGAAAACCAAAGCCAGAAGAGACAACGCTTCGCCGAGCAGCGAAAAAATAATAATCCGCCTTCTGCCGATGCGGTCGGAAAGCCGTCCTATAAAAGGAGTAAAAATAAATTGAGAAAGAGCGTAGGCGGCAAAAAGAAGGCCGATGCTAAAGCCGCCCCCTCCGAACTTTTCGGCGTAAAAAGGCAAAAACGGAATTAAAATTCCGTAACTTAAAAAACTGAGAAAAACCGTGACTAAAATAATCCAAAAACCCAGACGATTATCGCGCATTTGGAAATTATATCAAAAACTATTCTTTCTTTCTTCTTTTTGCGTGAAAAATTTGATGAATTTGTTTGAGCTGGGGATTGGTGATGTGAGTGTAAATTTGAGTGGTTGAAATACTGCTGTGCCCGAGCATTGTTTGGACGGAACGCAAATCCGCCCCTCCGCGCAACAAATCAGTGGCGAAAATATGGCGAAGCCCGTGGGGAGTCAGCTTTTTGGATATTCC
>MHMS01000014.1:0-17319 GCA_001821615.1 Candidatus Niyogibacteria bacterium RIFCSPLOWO2_12_FULL_41_13
AGAGGTGATTGAAAAATTAGTTAAAAAACACAAAAGAATCAAGCAAATTCCGACTATTGAAGAAGTTCAGGATTTGGTTGAAGAAATTTTGGTTGAGGCGGGGTATGCTAAAATCGCCAAGGCTTATATTTTATACCGCGAAAAAAGAGGGGAAATAAGGCGGGAAAAACAAGAGGTTTTAAACAAAGAAGAGATTGACGAAGTTGACAAGAGGTTTGACATTAACGCTCTGCGTGTTTTGGTCAGCAGATATTTGCGGAAAGACGAAAACGGAAAAGCGATTGAATCGCCAAAACAATTGTTTACCCGCGTTGCTTTGCAAATCGGTTTAGCCGACATTCTTTTTGACCAGAAAGTCGCGAAAAAAATCAAAGGCGCTCTTCCCGAACATAAGGCCGACCCTGATTATAAAAAATTTGACATAAAAGAAGCCGAAAATCTGGAAGGCAAACTTAAAGTCGGAAAATATTCTCTGAATAAATTTCATATTCAATCTTTGCATCTCGCTTTTACGCGATTTCATAATTTGGGATTGGCAAAAATTGATTGGGACAAGCTGGTTTTGTTTTTGAAGCAGGACGCCTTTAAAAATTACGAAGAAACGGTCAATCGGTATTACGACCTTATGGTTTCCAAAAAGTTCCTTCCAAATACGCCCACTTTGGCGAATTTCGGCGCTTCTTTTGGAATGGGTTCGGCTTGTTTTGTTTTGGGCATTGAGGATTCAATGGAGTCAATTATGGAAACGCTCAAACAGACCGCTTTTATCCATCAAGCGGGCGGCGGAACGGGGTTTTATTTCGGCAATTTAAGGCCGGAAGGGGATTTTGTGAACACAACAGCCGGCACGGCTTCCGGGCCGATCTCGTTTATGCGGCTTTACGACTTCTTGACCGATGTCATAAAACAAGGAGGGATGCGCCGCGGAGCGAATATGGGCATTTTGCCGTCCGACTCTCCGGATATAGAAAAATTCGTGACCGCCAAGCAGGGAAATCAGGCGTTGCGGAATTTTAACATTTCAATTTTAATTAAACCGGAATTTTGGGAGTGTTATGAAAAAAACAAGCCGTATCCCTTGGTAAATCCGCGAACCGGAAAGATCGTAAGATATATTTCGGCGAGGTCTCTTTGGGACCGCATTATTTATCAGGCGTGGGAATCAGCCGAGCCCGGAGTGATTTTTTACGACCACTTGAACAAATATAATCCGTTTTTAAAATCACTGGGGCCGCTGACGGCGACAAATCCATGCGGAGAGCAGCCGTTATACCAAAATGAAAGCTGCAATCTTGGTTCAATCAATCTTTGGAATTTTGTAAAAGAAAACTCTCGCGATAAAAAAGTTTTTGATTGGCAGGAATTTGAAAAAACAATCCGTCTTGCCACCCGCTTTTTAAACAACGTGATTGACATTAATCGTTTTCCTCTGCCAAAAATTGAAGAAATGACATTCAACACCAGAAAAATCGGCTTGGGTTTGATGGGATTGAGCGAGCTTCTTTTTGAGCTTGAACTTCCGTACAATTCTCCTTCGGGCAGGAAATTTATGGAAAAAATCGCCGAATTTTTGAATTATTATTCAAAATTAGAATCAATTGAACTTGCGAAAACAAGAGGAAGCTTTCCTTATTTCAACAAGAGTTTTTATTCCGAAGGGAAAATGCCTTTTAGCGCTTATTACGACAAAAAATCCTGGAATTTAGATTGGTCAAAAATAGCGCCGGAAATTAAAAAGCACGGCTTGAGAAACAGCTTGACGACAACCATCGCTCCTTCGGGCACTATTTCAATGATTGCCAGCACTTCTTCGGGCATTGAGCCGGTTTATTCCATTGTGTTTCAGAAGAACACGCCTATCGGCTCGTTTTATTATGTTGACCCGGTTTTTGAGCGGGTGATGTCGCAAGAAGGTCTTTTTGACGAGGTGCTGATAAAAGACGTGGTGGCGAACAAAGGATCAATCCAAAAAATTCACTACATTCCTTCAAAATTTAAAAAATATTTTCTTTCCGCCTATGATATCGCTCCGGAGGACCATATTTATGTTTTGGCGGCGTTTTCAAAGTGGATTGACAACGCCATTTCCAAGACGAACAATTTGCCGGCAAATGCCGCCACCACCGATGTTGAAAAATCGTACTTGCTCGCTTACAAGCTTGGAATCAAAGATGTGACTATTTATCGGGATTCGTCAATCAAGGGGCAAACTCTTGTTGTTGAGGCGAAAAAGAAAGAGAAAAAAGAAGAAAGCGTCGGGCATCTAGTTTCCATTAAAGATGAAAAAGCCGGAGGGCCGGCGATTTACCACGCTCCAGCCGGCTCCGACGCAAAAATTATCGCGGCTTCGGCCGAAAACGGAGAAACCAATATTGTAAATTATCAAACGCCTCAAAATTGCCCGCAGTGTCAGCTATAAGCTCGCCTGCGGCGAGAATTTTCAATTTCTAATTTTCAATTTTCAAAATTATCTTGTCCGAGTCTTTCGGGAAAATTCGCCAGAAGCCGGGGCGAAAAAAGACCGTTGCTTGTTTGATTTCGGAATGAAGGGCGAACACCTCTTCAATTTTTTTATCCTCCCTGTTGATTAATTCGTCTTTGAGTTTATTTTGGTCAATTTGCCAGACAAATTTTGTTTTTCCCTTTACCAGCAAATCAAGTTCTCCTTTTTCAAAGTTTATGTTTCGGGCGGATACGGAAAGCTGGTCAAGATTTGAAACTTTAATTTTATTTTTAAATTCTTTGCCGAAATTGGAAACAACGAGCAAATCTTCAAGTTCTTTTTTTAAAACGCCGAAAGCGCCGAGTTCCGATTCTATTTCCAGCCGCGCGGATTCTCCGGGTTTGCCTATTTGCGGTTCAAAAGTTTCTTTAATAATCGTTATTTTTTTAGCTAAAATCGGTTTTAAAAAGTTCGCGGGAACGCCCTTGTCCGTTTTTTCTTCAAAAATTTTTTCAAGACGGCTTAAAATTTTTTCTTTAAGCGCGTCAAAATCGCTTTTTGCCGCTATCTTTGTTGTTCCGGAAAATCCGCCTTTTATTTCAGTTTTTGATTTGGCGTAGAATCCCTTGTATTTAGGAGTGTCTTTCAGGCCGGGAACGGTAAATTGGTCCGGACCGATGTTATATTCTTCGCCGGCTTTGTCGGCGAAAACAACCGCCTCAATTGAACTTGGTTCAATTTTTCCTCCGATTATTTTCGCGCCCGGAACCGTTATTTTTTTGTCAATCCGATAGATTTTTCCGCCGGTTGATTCAAAACGGGTGTTGGCGACAAAAACCTGGGGTTCTGAACTGAATCCGTTGTATACGATAATTTTGCCGTTTGCTTTTTCCTGAATGTTTTTTGTTTGCGAAGTCGGCTGAATCTCGGAAAATTTTTCTTGAAAAACGAATTTTTCCAAATTAACGGCTCCCGTTCCGAGTCCCGCTTTATAGCTATCTTCTATTTCCAAGGTTTTTTCCAGCGGAACGACATTAATCAAAACCGACGAAAAAGAATCAAGAGAGACCGCAAGAATAAAAATAATCGCGGCCGAAACGGCAATGAATTTAAAATTTAAAAATCTTTTGCGTTCGCTTTTTCCTTTTTGGGCGGGTTTCTGTTCGGCGGCGCGAATAGTTTCTTTACTTTCCCCCACAATATCATCCATTCTTATTTTTTTGTTTTGCGGGTTTTGGTTCATTTTTTATTTTGGCGTTTAGCGAATAAACCCAATAACGCCAATTCGGGATTCATTCCCAGTTCCGGCTTTGCGTATTTTAAATCAAGCAATTCCGGCTCAAATGATTTTTTTAAAATCGTGCAGTTTTTAAACGATTCGTTTTCCAGGATATTTTTTATTTTTGGAAAAAAGGCGCGGGACGACAAAATTAAAACATTATAAGGAAGAAAATACTCTTTTCCGAGCATAATTATTGAATTTTTTAAGTCGCTTTCAAATTCTTTAAACGCGTTTTCCATCGTTTCTCTTATTTTTTCATTATACTCCGGATTTAATTTTTCTTGAAGATAGTTATTCGCGATGTTTTGTCCTTCCTCCGGCGAGAGATTGAGCCGGAAAGCAGAACGTCGTCCGAAAAAATTCTCGCCTTTCGCGAAACTCACCAGTTCTTTTATGCGGCCGCCTTCAATCAATAAAATTTCACTAATCTCTTTTCCCAATTTAAAAATAAGCAAATTTTCTTTTTCCTTGGCAACCGAACTTAATGTTTTGTAAATTATAAAGGGAAATGTATGGAAAGATATTTTAAGATTTGGTTGGATTTTCTCCGTTTCTTTTTTCAATTCGTCAATGATGTCTTTTGGGCTTGCTGAAAAATAAAGAAACAGTTCGGCTTCAAAAACTTTTTTGCCGTTTATGTTTTTAACCGGATAGCCGTTTAACAAAGAACCCATAATTTCTTTTTCTATCGGTTCAAAATCTTTTCCTTGGGTTTCTCGGCGCAAAGCGAGAGCGCGTTCAAAAATCGCGGCTTCGTCGTTTAGTAGGCCGTCCGCAAATTTTTTTTCAATTATAAACGGATTTTTTCTCGCGATTTTGACGACCCTTGTTTCCGCGTCGTAAAACGGCAAATCAAGGCATATCATAATTTCACTTCTTTTGAATGAACGCAGAGATTCGTCCAAAATTTTAAAAAGTATCTCTTTTGATTTTCTCCAAATTTCCTTTAATAAAAGTTTTTCCGGAAGGGGGATGACTCTTGTTTCAATCTTGATTAAGTCTAAATTGCCGTTTTTTTGTTCCAAAACCCCGGCTGTAATTTCCCCGATTTTGAGCTGAATGATTATTTTGTATTGCGGCCCTCTCATTAAAGTTATAAAGATATCAATATTTTATTCTAATTACAAAAAAATCTCCAGCTATACAGCCGGAGATAAGAGGATAGGAGATTTATTGAGAGAATTTATAATCTGTTCGCTCTCCCACATCATCTGCCATGTGATTCGCTATTTCTAAAATCCTTTCTTTTTTCAATAAAACATAAGTAAGAGAAATTCCGGCTTCAAGCAGTTTTCGTTCACTTGCCCTTTTTTCGTCAATCGTCAGGAGAGGGTTGATTAAATATTCTTTATAAACCCTCACTTTTTCAAAGCCGTAGGTAATAATCACATCCTGGACGCATTTAGGGCAGGGATAATTAGTAATGTAAAGAGTTGCCCCTTCAACTTCTTGTCGGGAGCATTGGCTTATGGCATTGACTTCGGCATGGACGGCGAGGCAGTGCAAATATTTAAAATTTTCTCTGACTTCAGAAAACTTCTTGCCGTTGGTTTCGGCTTCTATATGCGCCAATCGCTCGTAATGACAGTAGCCTAACTGAAGACAATTAGTCAGGCCTTTTGGCGCGCCATTGTAACCCGTGGCAATTACTCGGTTCTTTTTCACAATCACGGCGCCAACCTTTCTTTTCGGGCAACTGCCTCTTACGGCGCAAGATATCGCCATAAACATAAAATATTCTTCCCAATCCGGCCTTTTTATCGGTTTCCCCATTTCTATCTCCTTTTTTTTTAAAGAAATAACAAAGAAATAAAAGAAACAAAAACTTTATAAGTATATATTTGAAATTAACTTAAAGTCAATATAAAATTAGTTAATGCGCCAATCCGAATTATTTATCAAAACCTTTAAACAAGACCCAAAAGACGAGGTTTTTCCGGGGATTAAGTTTTTGCGCCGGGGAGGATTTGTCGGCAAGGTGGGAGCCGGGATTTACAATTATCTGCCGCTTGGCAAAAGAGTCCTTGATAAAATTGAAGCAATCGTCCGGCAAGGGATGAAAGAGCTTGGAGGAGTTGAAATTCTGATGCCGGCGCTGCAACCGTCAGAAAATTGGAAAAAAACCGGAAGATGGGACGGGCTTGACATCTTGTATAAAATTAAAAGCCGCGCGAAACAAGATTTTGCTTTGGGGCCCACTCACGAAGAAATCGTCGTTCCTTTGGTTAAGGAGTTTTTGTCTTCTTACAGAGATTTGCCGGTTTATCTTTATCAGATTCAGACTAAATTCAGGGATGAGCCAAGGGCCCGCTCCGGACTTGTCAGGGCTAAAGAATTCATTATGAAAGATTTGTACAGTTTTCATCGCGACGAGAAAGATATGGACGATTATTACGAAAAAGCGGGAGAAGTTTATAAAAAAATTTTTACTCAAATCGGCTTAAAGACGATTCAAACCAAAGCTTCGGGCGGAACATTTTCAAAATTTTCCGACGAGTTCCAGGCGGTATCGGAAACGGGGGAAGACACGGTTTATTTTTGCAAAAAGTGCGTTCTCGGAATCAACAAAGAAATTTTTGAGGGAAAATGCTTGGAATGCGGCGATGAAAAATTGGATGAATTTAAAACAATTGAAGTCGGAAACATTTTTAAGCTTAAAACAAAATACAGCGAGGCGTTTGACTTGAAAATTAAAGACGCCGATGGTTCTTTTAAAACAGTTCTGATGGGTTGCTATGGAATAGGCATTTCCCGCGCGATGGGCGCCGTGGCTGAAATTTTTAACGACAAAAACGGTTTGCTCTGGCCGGAGGGTATCGCGCCGTTTAAATTTCATTTGCTGAATTTAAGCAAAAACGCGAAAAGAGCCGAGAAAATCTATCGCGATTTACAAAATTCAAACATTGAAGTATTATATGACGACCGAGAAGAAAAAAGCGCGGGTGAAAAATTGGTGGAAGCGGATTTGCTGGGACTGCCGTACCGGCTGGTGACGAGCGATAAGTTGAAAGAAGGAGAGATTGAATTGAGAAAAAGAGGAGAGAAAGAAGTAAAAATTGTTTTAATTGAAGAATTATTAAGTAAAAATTTCTAATTCCTAATTTCTAATCAATGCCTAATGCCAAAATATCTAATGTCTAAAATAATTCAGTCATTAGTCATTGGGATTTGGAGCTTGATTAGAAATTAGAAATTGGGAATTAGAAATTTAAATTATCATGTTAAACAAATTCTTCCGTTTATTTTCCCACGACATCGGCATTGATTTGGGAACGGCGAACACCTTGGTGTATGTCCAGAAACAGGGGATTGTGATTAATGAGCCGTCGGTCGTCGCTTTCAATCAGAAGACCGGACAGGTGGTTGCCGTCGGCAACGAGGCGAAAGCAATGGTCGGCCGCACGCCTTCCCATATCGTGGCTTTGCGTCCGCTGATTGAAGGAGTTATTTCTGATTTTGAAATCACCCAGGAGATGATTTCTTATTTCATCAAGAAGGTGCATTCGCCGAGAGTGTCTTTTTTCGCGAGACCGAGGATTGTCATCGGCATACCTTCGGGAATAACCGAAGTTGAGCGCCGGGCGGTCAGAGAAGCGACTTTAATGGCGGGAGCGAGAGAAGTTTATCTGGTTGAGGAGCCGATGGCGGCGGCTATCGGCGCGAGATTGCCCATCCAGGAACCGGTCGGTAATATGATTGTTGACATCGGCGGCGGGACGACCAACATCGCGGTCATTTCGCTCGGCGGAATCGTCAGTTCAATGAACTTGCGTTTGGCGGGCGACCATTTGAATCAGGACATAATAAATTACGCGCGCGACGAGTTCAAACTCTTAATCGGAGAAAGAACGGCGGAAGAAGTCAAAATTGCCATTGGTTCTGTCTTTGGGAACGGCGAAGAAATGGAGTGTCCCGTGCGAGGCAGAGATTTAATCACCGGACTTCCGCGCGAGGTTTTTATAACCGATGAACAAGCGAGAGAAGCAATGGGAAAATCAATTAAGAGTTTGGTTAAAGGAATCAAAGAAGTAATAGAAGCCACGCCGCCGGAACTGATTTCCGATTTGATGTATAGGGGAATCCATCTTGCGGGAGGGGGGGCGCTTTTAAAAGGGTTTGACAAGCTGGTGGAAAAAGAAACGAGAATCGCGACTAAAATCATTGAAGACCCGATGACGGCGGTGGTAAGAGGATGCGGCATAATTCTTGAAGATTTGGACAAACTCAGAGAAGTTTTGGTTGAATATGAAGAAGAGGACACTCCTTACTAAAATCCAAAATCCAAAATCCAAAATCCAAAAATTAGTTTTCGGCGGGTTAATTATTATTTTTATTTTGTTTTTTGGGTTTTTAGCAAGAGATAAGTTTTTTCCGGTTTTAATTTTTTTCTCCCAGCCATTTTCCGATTTAAGGCATTTTCTTGGAAACGCAAAAATCGTTTTTACGGAAAAACTTATTTTAAACGAAGAAAACAAACGGCTTCGCGAGGAGCTCGCCGCGCTTAAAAGCCGGGTGAAAACGGCCGGAATGATTGAAAAAGAATTGTCAGTAATGGAAAAAGATTTGGGACGGATAAAATTTTACGAAGAAAAGCCGATTTTGGGAAAAGTTCTTTTCCGTTATTTTGACAGCCTGATTATTGATGTCGGCGAAGATTCCGGCGTAAAACAGGGAATGAAAGCCGTCGCTTACGGCAATATTTTAATAGGCAGGATAAGCGAAGTTTATCAAGATTACAGCAAGGTCGGGCTCATATCGGAAAACAACCATGAGGAAAATGTTTTTTTGGAAACTTTCGGCGTCTCGGCGATAGCCCGGGGGCAAGGCAATTACGAGTTTTTAATAGAGCTCCCGTCTTCCATTGAAACGGCTTTGGGCGAGAGCGTTTATACTTTAAGCCCTAAGCCGTATCTTGTTGGCATTTTGGAAAAAATTGAGAAAAGCGAATCAGAGTCTCTTCAAAAACTCCATTTTATTCACCCTTTTAATTTCAGCGAGCTTCATTCCGTTTTTTTGGTGAAATGAAAGAGTTTATTGTCGGCATTGACGAGGTTGGGCGAGGACCGCTTGCGGGACCGCTTGTCCTGGGATTGGTCGTTTGTGAAAAAAGTCTTTTGAAAATTTTTAAAGGGATTCGCGATTCCAAGAAATTGTCGGCGAAAAAAAGAGAAGAATGGCGCAGGAAAGTCAAAAGTCAAAAGTCAAAAGTCAAAAGTTTTATAACTTCGGTTAATAATAAAACGATTGACAAAATCGGTCTTACAAAAGCGGCGAAAATTGCCGTCTCGCGTCTTTTGAAAAAAGCGAACATCGGCTTAAAAACAAAAATTTATCTTGACGGCGGCCTTAAAGCGCCAAAACAATATATCAATCAAAAAATAATTATCAGAGGAGATGAGAAAATTCCGGTGATTGCCGCGGCGTCAATTATCGCCAAAGTCGCGAGAGACGGATTAATGAGAAAAATGGCGAAGAAATTTCCAAATTACGGTTTTGAATTTCACAAAGGATACGGCGTGAAGCTTCATTATCGGAGAATAAAAAAATACGGCATTTCGCCGATTCATCGGAAGACATTTCTAAAAAAATTTCCGACTAAACGCCGATTAAGTTTCGCGAATTGATTTTTTGTTGCTCGCCGTAAGGGTTTTTGTTTCTTTGGTTTTAACGATTGCCTTGTTGATGTCTTCTTTTGTTTGAGGAGGAAGAAATTCCATAATTTCGGAAAGTTTTGAGTCGTCAAATTCCAAAAGTTCCGACCATTTGCCGAGCGGTTCCAAAATTTGGCGGAGTTTTTCGGGGTCGTAGACCGGAGTTGATTTGATTGTTCTCGTGATATAGCCGCTTTCTCCGAAAATCCGGTCAATTTTTTGAGAATCCATAAATTCGTGGATTTTTTGTTTCAATTCTTCAATCCGAAGTTTGCTTTTCGTTTCCCCACTTTTTATTGAAAGATATTCTCCTATGATTTGCTGGATTTCCGCTTCATTGGGGGTTTCTTCTTTTTTATAGAGATGCCGCCACATCGGGCAAATGTTTTGATAGCCGCACCAATTGCACAAAATCGTGGGAGTGGCGGGAAAATTGTTTTCCCGCTCTTTTTGTTTAATGTCTTTTATGAGATTGACGATTTTATTTTTCGTTTCTTCAAGGTCTTTTTCCGCGCGGCTGGTGGTGATTTTTTCCCCGTGCTTAAGGTAATAAAAACTTAATTTTATTTTTTTTTCTTTAAGATGGGGCCAACGCTTGATTAAGCCGAGATTGTAAATTGACATTTGAAGGTCGCGGTCAATGTCGTCCTGCGAAGGGAGTTTTTTTCCAGTCTTGTAGTCAATTATCTCATAAGTGTTTTCATCCAGCTTGTCAAACCGGTCAATAACGCCCGTTAAAACGCACGGCTCGTTTAAAGAATTGTCTTCAATCGCCACTTCAAACCGCGATTCCAAGTCTAGGACATTGTAATTCCAAGGAGGATTTTTTTTGTAAAAATTTTTGATGATTCTGATGCCTTCTTCGCGAAGGCCGTCGTCAAGCTTGATTTCGCCGTTCTTGGATTTTTTTTCGTCAAAATTCTTGTTAAAGCGGTTGATTATTTCGTCCAAGGTGGGATAAAGGGGATTGGGGCTGAACATAAATTCCGCCGCGTCATGGACCAAATTCCCGAAAACCCGCTCGGCGTTTTCCGGCTCGCCGATTTTGTCAATGTTTTTGTATTTGAATTTCAGCGGACAGGTTTTGTAATCGTTTAAGGCGCTATAAGACACTCGCATATGGTTTATTTTATCTTTTAAATCGGCGGAAATCAAGAACTTGATTTTTATAAATTTTTAATTTAAGTTGTATTAGAATTGTAATTTCAAAACTTCTTTACACTTTTTTACAGGAGGGTTGAGAATGGAAAAGATGAAAACAAGATGTGTAGCGCAACCCGAGCCACTATCGGCCGCTTGGCAGTTGTGGGCGCTTCAAATCGCTAACGCTCTTTTTGATCCCTGGAATTGCCTATGCAAGGAAAGACAAAAGACGATAAAAAGCGCCATACAATTCCTTGAAGACGCGCAAGCGGGACTAAAGCGCGTTCCCGGGGATTTAGGGGATTCAAGCGACGAATATAGATTTCAATCAGATGCCGATCGTCTGGTTCGTTATGCTTTCCCTAATCTTTCCAAAGAAGAAAAGGAGAAAATATTAGCCAGATTGAACGAGATTCTTTTAAAACTCGTTCAAAATCCCGAACTTTCAATAACAAAAGACGAAAGGAATGAAGTAAAGGATTTTTTCGAAAAAGTGGCTAATAAGGGAGGTGTTAAGATTCTTGACATTATGCCAATAGAATGGCGCCTCTTTAAACAGGATATCTTTGGATAAATGAGTATTAAAGTCCTCTATCGCAGAGGACTCTTTTTTATTTGCAAAGTTTTAAAAATAAAAAAGCCCCTTTTGGAATTTTTGTTGTTGACAAATTCCACAAGGGGCGTAGGCGCGCGTGAACTAACGAGATAAAAAATTTGTATCTTCGAAAATTCGGGGACATGATGCTGTTGTTGTGAAGTTCTTCATAAAAAACAGATCGCAGACTCCCCACATTTGCGCTTGTTTGAAAGCATCAGAACTTACGGGAGCATTAACATTGACAGGAACGATGATGTCAATAAATTCATCGCCATTTAAAGGGTTGATGGGCGTAGGGTCAATGTTCTTTGTCGCGACATACCATTTTACTATCCATTCAGAAAATTTCTTATCTACCGCAAAAACCCGTCCACCTTTTTTAATATAGCCCTTAAGCCACCCGATATAATCTTCCTTTTTGGCGGGGCGAAGTCGGGAGTAGAGTTCTTTTTTCTTAATCAGCGTTTCGCGTCTGTATTTTTCCCGTGCCTCTTCTATCCTCTTTGGATCTTCCTGACGTTTTAATTCTTCATGATGTTTCCGAGCGTCTTCCAAGACTTTTTGAAGTTCATGGAGTTTCATTTTTCATTCCTCTCTTTTTAGTTAATGATTTTTCTCTCGTCTTTTCAAGGTGCTAAATCAACCAGATTTGGGCGAAATTCTTGGAGTTTTTCCAAAAATCACGCTACTCAATTCTAACACTTATAATATAATATATTTGGGTTTTAATCAAACACAAGTGCCCTCGAGAGGATTTAAACCTCTAACCCTTTCGGGACATGGTCCTAAGCCATGCGCGTATATCAAGTTCCGCCACGAGGGCTTATTTGATGAATTCTAATAAAAATTGCAAATTAATTCAAAAATAATTAAAATTCAGCGATGGCAAAATTCGCGCTTTCGGGAAAAAATCCGCTCCAAGGGGAAATTGAAGTTCGCGGCAGCAAAAACGCGGTTTTGAAAGTTTTCGCTTCTTCTATTTTATTCAACAAGCCGATTTTGGTGAAAAACGCGCCGTTGGTTTCGGATGTTTTCAAGATGGGCGATTTAATCAAGGGTCTTGGCGGGAAAATTGAAAGGCAGGGAGAAAGAACATTTAAAATTTTCGGCAATAAAACCGATTCTTTTTCTCTTGACAAGGAGATTTCAAAACATCTTCGTTCTTCAATCGTTTTGCTCGGCCCGCTTCTCGCGAGATTTAAAAAAGTCAATTTCGTTTATCCTGGAGGATGCGTTATCGGAAAACGGCCGATTGATTTTTTTCTCAACGGCTTTTCCAAAATGGGAGCGAAAATAAAAGAGAACGGGGAAAGTTTCGCGATGTCCACGAAAGAATTGAAAGGAGCGGAAATTTTTTTCAGGGAAAGGAGCGTAACCGCCACCGAGGCGCTGATGATGGCGGCGGTGAGCGCCAAAGGAAAAACAATTTTAAGAAACGCGGCGCAAGAGCCGGAAGTAAAACACTTGGCCGATTTCTTGGCGGATTCCGGCGCGCGGATTAAGGGCGCGGGAACTTCCGTAATTGAAATTGAAGGATTCGGAGACAAAATTTTTAAAGGATTGAATCCCCGGGAAGAAAAACGCGAATTTATGACGCCTTCCGACAGAATTGAGGCGGGAAGTTTCGCTGTTTTAGGCGCGCTTTTGGGAAAAAATTTAGTAATTAGAAAAATAATACCCGAAGAACTCTCAAGTGTTCTCGCTTGTTTTGACCAAATTGGAATCAGATACGAGTTGGGAAAAAACTGGCTCCGGATTTCAAAAGCGGATAAAATCGCCGGATTGAATTTAAAAACCGAGCCATATCCCGGTTTCCCGACGGACCTTCAGCCGATTTTCGCGGTCTTGCTCACCCAAGCAAAAGGGGAAAGTTTGATTTTTGAAACCGTTTTTGAAGGCCGGCTTGAATATATCAATGAACTTAACCGGATGGGCGCGAAAATAATGCTCTGCGACCCTCATCGGATTATCATAAATGGGCCCACATCCTTAAAAGGACGGGAAATGGAAAGTCCGGATTTAAGAGCCGGTCTTGCTTTCACGCTTTCCGCTTTGATTGCCGAAGGAAAATCTGTTATTCATAATATAGAACATATTGACCGCGGCTATGAAAAGATAGACGAACGGCTTCAAAAAATAGGAGCAAAAATAAAAAGAATATCCCAGTAAGACAAAATCGAATGCTAAATCCAGTTTCTTGCGTGGTATAAACATGTTTTATTACAAAATTAAAATTAAGTATAATAATAGTCGGATGCTTACTTGCGGATTTAGCAAGAAATATTCGATTTAGTCTTACTGGGTATGAAATTTTTCATCAGAAAATTAGGCATTGATTTGGGAACGACCAATACGCTTTTGTTCATCCCCGGCAGAGGAATCGTTTTAAACGAGCCGTCGGTAATCGCGGTTTCGGTTGACGAAAACAAAATTTTGGCCGTGGGCAACGAAGCGAAAATAATGGTTGGAAAGACTCCGGAAACAATCGTCGCTTACCAGCCGATGAAAGACGGCGTAATCGCCGATTACCGCGTAACCCAGGCGATGCTCCGTTATTTCATAAACAAAGCAATCGGCAAATGGAATTTTTTCAAGCCGGAGATTTTGATTTCCGTGCCGGCAAGCGTAACTTCAACGGAAAAAAGAGCGGTTGTTGAAGCGGCTCAAAAAGCCGGAGCTTCAAAAGCTTATGTCATCAAAGAACCGATTTTGGCCGCGATAGGCGCCGGAATACCCATTCAGGAACCGAGAGGACACATGATTGTTGACATCGGCGGCGGGACGACCGACGCGGCGATTATTTCGCTGGGAGGAATAGTGGTTTCAAAATCGGTCAAAGTTGCCGGCAACAAACTTGACCAGGCGATAGCCGACTACATCAAAAAGAATTTTAATTTGGCGATTGGAGAACAAACGGCGGAAGAAATCAAAATTTCAATCGGTTCGGCGCTCAAAATTGACAAAGAAGAAACCCGCGCGATTAAAGGCAGGGATTTTGTTCTCGGCCTTCCCCGGACGCTTGCGATTACGACAAATGAAGTCGTCAGGGCGATTGACAACGAATTGAAAGAAATAGTCAAAGTGATAAAAGAAGTTTTGCAGGATGCGCCCCCGGAACTCGCCTCCGACATAATTGACCAGGGAATAATTTTAACCGGAGGCACGAGTTTACTAAGGAACATTGACCGGCTTATCGCCGAATCAACCGGCGTTAAAACATATCTTGCCGACGAGCCGCTTTTTTCGGTGGCGAAAGGAACGGGCATCGCTCTGGACCATCTTGATGTTTATAAAAAAAGCATCGTGGCGAAACATTATAATTGACATTTGACACCCGACATTTAACATTTGACAAATCTAAATTATGGAAAACGAATCATTGGAAAAAGACGCTGATTTGTATTTTAATTCGGATTATTCCGGCAGGGGGGAGATTGTTGAAAAATACATTGACGACAACGAAAGAGTTGTAAAATTCACAGAAACGATTGAAAAAAAACTGAGAAATCAAAAAAACTATAAAATTCTTGAAAAAATAAGCCCTGTTTTGTCTATTTTCAGAAGAAAATCGTCGCTAAGAAGGATAATCTTTGATTATCTTAATTTAACCTTGACTCGTTTTTATTGATATGGTATCTTATGAATAAGTTTTAATTATATATGGGTAATTTGACTTACAAAAATCTTGGTTTGGACAAAGTTAATAAAGCGCTTCTTTCGGTTTTAAGCAAAAAAAATCGCGATATTATGGAGCGAAGATTCGGCCTTTTCGGAAGAAAGCAAAGACAAACGCTTGAAGAAATCGGCGGAATTTACGGCATTACCCGCGAAAGAGTAAGGCAGATTGAGGAGGCGAGTTTGAAGAAAATAAAAAAGAGCAGCGCGTTTGCCGAGAACCAGAAAACTGTTTTTGCGGTGAAGAGCGAGATTGAGAAAACAGGAGGCATAGTTGAGGAGGAAAAATTTTTAAATGATTTTTCTCCGAATAAATCCGACCGGAATCATTTGGTTTTTCTTTTGCGGCTGATTGACGAAGCGTCTTATTCCAGAGCCGACAATAAGTTCAAAGGATATTTTACGATTAATCCGCAGTTCAGCGAAAAAATTAAAGAAGTTTTAATCGGTTTTGGCGGAGAACTTCAAAAAGAGAACGAGGTTTTGGGCGAGAAGGAAATTGCGGATAAATTCGGAAATTTCGTAAAAGGGAAAATCGCGTTCCTAATTTCAAAAAATGTTTTGATTTCCTGGCTCGGTTTAGCTAATTTCATCGGAAAGAACCAATTCGGCGAATGGGGACCGTCGTCTTCAATTCACATTTCTCCCCGTGGCTCAAGGGATTTCGCTTATCTTATTTTAAAAAAAGAAAATAAGCCGCTTCATTTCAGGGAAATCGCGGAAAAGATTGAACGCCATTTTTCCAGAAAAGCTCATTTCCAGACCGTGCATAACGAATTAATCAAGCATCCTAATTTTGTTCTCGTCGGGAGGGGGATGTACGCTCTTAAAGACTGGGGCTATAAAATCGGAACGGTAAAAGAAATAATCGCCGGAATTTTGAAAGAAAAAGGCCCGCTTCCGAAAGAAAAAATCATAGACGAAGTTTTAAAAGAGCGGTTCGTCAAACAAGACACGATTTTAGTCAATCTTCAGAACAAAGAGCGTTTCAAAAAACAAGACGATCATTATCATTTGGTTTAAATCAATTTTATGTTCTCTCTTTTTGAAGGGAGTTTCGCGTATCAGTTCTTCTATGGCGTTTTTAAAGACACCATTGCCTTGGAAATGGCAGTTGTGTTTTTTAGGCTTTGGTTCGTCTGGCTTCCGATTTTTCTCGGATACATCTTTGTAAAAATGTGGCTTGCTTGGGTTCGGAATTATTACATTTGGAACGACGAAAGGGTTCTTTTGGAAATAAAGGTGCCGCGGGAGATGAAAAAAACGCCCGCGGCGATAGAAGCTGTTTTTGCCGCGCTTTATGAAGCGCGCGAAGCCAATTTTTACGAGCGATTTTGGGAAGGTTTTGTGCCGGCGCATTATAGTTTTGAAATCGCAAGCATTGGCGGAAAAATCCATTTTTATGTTGAATGCCCGAAATTTTTTCAGTCGCTTATTGAATCTCATTTTTATTCCCAATTTACGGGGCTTGAAATAAGAGAAGCCGAAGATTACACATCGCTGATTCCAAAGAAAATTCCGAATGAGGAATGGGACCTTCGGGGAATGGAATTTGATTTGGAAAAAGAAGACGCCTTCCCCATTTTGACTTATGTTGACGTGTACGAGATGAAATTAAAAGTGGTTGAAGAAGTCAAAGAGCATTATGTTGACCCTCTAAGTTCTCTTTTTGAATTTTTCGGCTCCTTAAAAGAAGGAGAACATCTTTGGTTTCAAATTTTAGTTGAGTCGGCCGGAAAAGAATGGCGCGAAGAAGTTGATAAATTGCATAAAAAACTGACCGGAAAAAAGAGGTTTGAGTTCGCCGCGGAAATACCGCGGTTTACTTCGCCGGAAGAGTCGGTTTTAAAAGCGATTGCGAGAGCGACAACCAAGCCGGGTTTTAAAACCGGCATACGGGTTATTTATTTAGCAAGGCGCGAAGTTTTTTCTCCTTTGGCTTTTGCCGCCGTTCAAGGAATCATAAAACAATTCAACAGCCCGGTTTTAAACAGTTTCAGATTGTTGAGAACCACGAGAGCCCGCTATTTTTTCAAAAAATGGAGAGAAGCGGACCGAAAAAAAAGGATGTTAAACGCTTTTCGCGAACGCTCTTATTTTCATTATCCTTATATCCGGCCGTATTTTATTTTAAACACCGAAGAATTGGCGACAATTTATCATTTTCCGGTTATGTTTACCGAAGTTCCGGCTTTGGAGCGGATTGAATCGCGAAAAATGAAACCCCCGCCGTTCCTGCCCACTTAGCTTTTAGGGGTTAGCGATTAGCTGTTAGCTTTTAGCTGTTAGGTAGTATAATCTCTAATCGCTAATCCCTAATCGCTAAAACCTATTTACGATTCTCTAGCGCGTTTTTAATCGTTTCCTGGTCTAAATATTCCAAATCCGCGCCGGTATGAAGCCCTTTTCCCAATCGGCTGATTTTCAGTCCGCGTTCTTTTTGAATCGGTTCTAAAATTTTTTGGATATAACGGCTTGTTGTTTCTCCCTCCGCGCTAGCGCTAAGGGCGATTATTGTTTCTTTGAT